>BIFV01000019.1 GCA_003990955.1 Sporomusaceae bacterium FL31 | reverse complement strand
CTGCCTGTAGTACATTTCCCATAATAACCTCATCAACTGCCTGAACGCTACTGCCTGCTCGCTGAAGCGCTGCTTTGATGATGATACTGCCTAGTTCTATAGCACCCACATGAGCAAGCATGCCATTAAAGGCCCCGATTGCTGAGCGAACTGCACTGACAATAACCGCTTGTTTCATTTCCCCACCCACCCTTAGTCTAAAATTGGGATTGCTTTCGCTCCGCTAAGCTCCAGCCATCCCCACCACAAAATTCTTTTCAGTGATATCCGGATATTGGAATGGCCTTCTTTGATCCGTAATTTTCCTGGATAAAAGACTCGAATACCTTGACAATCCATAGTTAAGAATTGTTTCTCGTCCTCTGCCTGCGGCTGACCTAACGTTATCTCAGGAATGTAACTCCCCCGAACACTATTTTTTGAACAGGCACAGCCGCCAATAGCCGGGTTAAAAACAAGCTGAATGATAACCGCTTTAGTACGCTCATTGATGTACATCTCAGCATCTTTATCTATTTCAAACATTTCTCTCACCCTGCTTCCTTTACTCCAATATTACGTAAAATAGCAGTGAGGTCATACACCAAAGCACGCTCAATAGCACTCAGCTCTTCGGATTCAAATTGGGGGTTCGTACTAAATAATCTGCTTACCATACAGCAGCCTGCAGCCCGCGTTAAGGCTTCAAGCCCACCGCCTTTAAATGCAGGCAGGAGCGTCTCATTGAATATTTTCCGATCTTCCAGATTGTAGTCATAAACACCGCACCATTTTGTTAATAACCCCTGCTCATCCAGTTCAGTACTAGCTAACACTTGACTGCGTTGTGTCCCGAGCAGCACTAGCAGTGCAGAAAGGTAGACTTTCATCGCGGATAAGACTGCCTGTTTTGAGACCTTACCAGAAGTTCTCAACATGTAGTCAGAACGATTAGAGCCTGGACCCAGTTTTAACAGGCAGGAAATTGTCTCATCAGCCGCTGCTGCTGCAACCAAGAGCATCCTTCGCTGCTGGTTATTCACTGCTTGGCTGGCAGCTCGCTGACAAAACAGTTGGGTATGCCTTGCAACCTTATAATAGTAAGATCCTCTGGCCTTTGCCATGATGTCTTTAATAAACGTGATGATTGGCATAACCTACCTCCTGTGATTAAATTCCTGCCTGCTCTGACAGAATTGCCCGAAAATCGGGATGGGCGATGGCTATCAGAGCGCGGGCTCGCTCTCGCAAAGTCTTACCACGCAGTTCGGCTATCCCAAATTCAGTAACCACAACATGCACGTCATTTCTTGATGTCGATACAGCGGCTCTACGATCTAGTTCTACAGTAATTCTCGATATTTTACCATTCGCCGCAGTGGATGGCAGAGCAATAATTGACTTGCCGCCAACGGAACGACTAGCGCCGCGCACAAAATCGACTTGACCGCCAATACCACTAAATTGCTTACTGCCGATCATTTCAGCATTCACTTGCCCCATAAGATCAACTTGTATGGCCGAGTTAATAGAGATCATCTGATCATGCTGGCCTACGATATAAGGATCATTGACATAATCAACCGACCGCATTTCAACGTCAGGGTTGTGATTCACAAAATCATAGAGCTTCTGTGTTCCCATAAGGAAAGTAGCAATAAATTTGCCATTATTGATCGTCTTTTTCCTATTGGTAATAACGCCAGACTCCGCAAGAAAAACAACGCCATCACTAAACATTTCAGAATGAATCCCAAGATTTTTCTTGTCCCCCAAGAATAACAAAACAGCATCCGGTATGGCTCCAATTCCGAGCTGCAGGGTTGCTCCATCTGGAATAAGACTGGCTACATGTTCACCAATTTTGCGTTCAACTTCTCCGATTTGAGGTGGCTTTAGTTCAAGCAAAGGTTGGTCCTGCTCGACAATAGCATGAATATGATCAAGATGTATTTTTGCACCACCGGTAACAGGAAGATTGCTGTTCATCTGACAAATTACCGTAGTTGCACTCTCGGCAGCAGGCTGCGTGTAGTCTACCGATACTCCGTAGCTGCAGAATCCATCTTGATCCGGAGGCGTTATCTGTAATAAAGCAACATCTACAGGCAACAGCTTATTGCGAAAAAGCCGTGGTACTTCGGAGAAAAAGCAGGGTGTGTAATCGGCTCGCCCCTCTTCTACTGCTTTGCGAGTCGATGAGCCAACAAAAAGAGCATTATGGCGAAAGCTTGCTTCCATTCCTGGCTGGGCGTATTTGGCCTGCCCCATAGCGACCATGTGCACGATTTCCACATCACGCAGCTCAGGCGCACGTTTAACCATTGCTTCAACAAGTGTTTGGGGTTCGCCGCAGGCATGCCCAATCACTACCCGATCTCCAGATTTAATAAGTTTTAGAGCCTGGTCGGCCCCCATAATTTTATGGTGATAGAGGTTTCTCCAGTTTTCCAAGGTAATCCCTCACTTTTTTGATTGCTATTGAGCATAAACTGTTCTCATCAACTGCTAGGCCATCAACACTTGCACCTGCAATGACTACAGTAGGTTCATCATGGTTAACACCGTGTTCGGCGCAGCTTGCAGTGCAGCCGCTAATACATACAATAAAATGGGTATCAGTCCGGTTATAAACAACCACATGTCCAGATGTGGCCAGATAATCCTTTATGTTGTCCGCAATCACCCTACGGTTAACGCGTGGATTACATCCCCCGCAAAATCGAATGCTTATTAACATTTCTATGCCTTACGCAATAGTTGAAGCGCCATATCGATTAACTCTTCACTCACCTGAAATACAGGGGTTACCCCCTTAATTTCCGGACATGCTT
Source organism: Sporomusaceae bacterium FL31 (assembly GCA_003990955.1). Taxonomy (GTDB): domain Bacteria; phylum Bacillota; class Negativicutes; order DSM-1736; family Dendrosporobacteraceae; genus BIFV01. The sequence goes on along the minus strand of BIFV01000019.1, from coordinate 21,451 downwards.
CTTTAATCGCGGACTCAATCAATTCACTGATGGTTTGCTGAGCCCCGGGGCATGTACTGCATGCCCCGGTCAGCCTGATTTGAGCAATTCCTTCAGGGGTAACCCCAATGATCTCAATATCCCCATGATGTGCTTGAAGAGCCGGTCTTACCTTCTCCTCAATGACTGTTTCTAATGCTGCCATATGATTAACCTTTCGCGGGAATACCGGCTATAGCCTTAGCCAGTTCTTTTTTCTGTCCAATATTGCCTTGGCGGGCAATCATGATACGCTGAGCTTGCGGTGATCCAGCTCCGTGCATAGATTCGGTACGATACCCAACAGCGGCTGTGCCAAGAGTAATATTCTCAATAAGCCGCAAAATGCGCATTCGGTATTCAGTTGGCACTGCTGCCACACCTTTGAAGTATTTTTCTACAACCTGCCCAATGACAGGATGATGAAGATCTTTTTCGGATGGCATTGTAACCATCAAACCACCAGCTATATCCTCAGCCAGCCGGGCTATTTCGTATGGAAAACGGGTAACGTTTTGTTTACAGACATTGGCGAGCAAGAGATCAATTAAATAAGTACCCGATGCCGTCTTATAGCCTTCCGCTGAACAGGCAATGCCGCACGCATACAGGGTTTCATTGAGATGAACCATCTCAATAAGCTTATCCTTTAGATGTGAAGCCTTCTGCGCGCCATTATAGTCAGCAGCAAGTGCAGCAGCACCAATCAGTACATCGCCGACTCCGACTTTACAGCCGCCATAACTTTGGCGATGGTAACCGGCGAAGCGTTCAACCAGCGCACCACTAAACTCGTATTCGCCACACATGAACACGTTTTCCCAAGGAATAAAGACATTATCAAAAACCATCAGCGCTTCATGTCCGCCATATTGTTTGTTCCCAACATCAATATCGCCGCCCTCAAGCTTACGGGTATCGCACGATTGACGACCATAGATATAGAAGATTCCCTCTGCGTCAGCAGGTGCTACAAAAGAAACGGCATAATCGGTATCTTCCTGAGTCATGGAGATTGTCGGCATGACTAAAATCCAATGAGAATTCAGAGCGCCAGTCTGATGGCATTTTGCACCTCGAACAACAATACCATCTTCGCGTTTTTCCACGACGCGGACATATAAATCAGGGTCTGCCTGCTTACTTGGCCCAAGCCCTCGGTCACCTTTAGGATCAGTCATTGCACCATCAACAGTCCAGTCTTCTTCCTGCATATTCAGAAGAAAGCTGATAAATCTCTCATGGTAGTGAGTACCAAGCTTTTTATCCATCTCATAAGTGACACTGTCAACAGCATTGATCGCGTCCATCCCAACACAGCGCTGAAAACAGGCAGCCGTTTTTTGTCCAAGCAACCGCTGCATTTTTACCTTCTTAACCAAATCTTCAGGACTTTGATGCAGGTGGCAAAAACGGTTAATTTTTTTGCCGGTAATATGGGATGTCGCCGTCATAAGCTCCTCATATTCAGGCTGCTGCGCCAATTCATAAGTAGCCTTAACCGAGTTCATGGATGGTCTGATGATTGGATGATCAACTGGATTTTCAACCAGCTCTCCCTGTAGATAAACCTTAAAATTCAGTTGACGTAAACTGTCCTCATATTGCTCCGCAGTTTTCATGTCTGTACCTCCTAGACGTTAATAGATTAAGCGCTCTGGCTTTACTCTTCACCAATCCGGCTATTAAAGACTGGGTCTTTGGATTTATCGTATTTATTCCAATCACGGAAGAAATCTTTCCCATAGATTAACGCACAAAGTACGATTCCCACGCCAAAGGCTGCTGCTGCTTCGCGGGTAATGAGCACTGCAGCAACAATTCCCGCCACACCGAGGTCATTAAAAGTACGCGCTTTCAATATGCCTACCCGTACAGCTACATAACCCTGTACCAGCATGGTTAAAGATAAAGCGATCGGTAGAATCGGCTTAACCAGGGTTACGATTGGCGAAAAGAAATACCCTGTAAATGTACCCCAGCGGAAGGATGCCACCCCACCGAATAAACTGTCCATGGCTTCCGGTCCATGCTTATAACGTTCACATTCTACCACTTGCATAGCAGCCCACATAGGTCCGCACATCGATGCATCCGGCCCGATCATCGACATGCCGATATTGCGAATTCCAACAATCATATTGTTGCGATTGGCGTCGAAATGGATATCTTCATCTCCATGACGAAATTCGCGGGCTTCATCAATGAGTGCTTCGGCCTGAATAAGTTCACCAAACAAAACAATGTATACGGCGAATACCAACGGTGCTGCGCTCATATAAAGACTTAAAGGCGGCCAGCCAATACGAGCTGCAAAGGGAGTCCACTCAGTAAACAGCGTATAAAATTGCGGAATGGTAAACCCCCACTGGATAGTCGGCCATGGCAGTTCTTTTACCAGCGGTGCGACAAAGATCGCTAACACTAACGCTGGCATTAAGCCAAGATCAGAAAGATGTTTGAGTAATTGGCTTTTATTGCGCAGTGTTTTAAAATGATTCGAAAAGAGGATATAGAAAGCAAAGCCGATAGAAATAGTGATGGTCCAAGGATAAAGGTCGAAGCGGCCGCCATGCTGAAAAACCAACCGTACGGCAGCAATGCCTGCCCCTAATAAAATACCTGCCTTAAGTGCATCGGGTACAAGATCAACAAACCGCTTGGCTAATCCTGTCATTCCTAAGAGCAAAGAAAAAATACCCAGCTCGAGCTCAAAGGCAATGAGTGCGTGCATCCGGTCGACACCTTCAGGAAAGGTTTTAAGCCAAAGCAGGAGCAGCGGAATAGCGGGTGTTATCCAGCCAGGGACAACCGGATCGCCTAAATGAGAATGCCACAGATAGAAAAACCCATTGAGAATAACAATCGTAATGGCAATTTCAAAAGGCATCCCGAGATATTCTTGAAGAACCGGGATGATACCAAGGCATACGGCACACATTAAAAGTCCTTGGATAAAGTCCGGAAGTTCAAAACGATAATGAATGAATGGCAGTCTAAATTGAAAAGGTCCAAATGGGATAAAGGGCTGAGGTTTTCCGAACTCGCGCTTGTAAACAGGTCCTAACCAACTCATTTCAACTCACCTCTCTATTTATTAATAGAACTCCGGAAGAAAATAGGCTCTCTCTCAGCACCATTTACTTCTCCACCGTTCTATGCATCTATATTGCAAAGTGCATGCCAGCGGATAAGCTCTAGTGATTATCGCTTTTCCAGCATTTAGCAGAAATAAAATTGAGTACATATTGTGCAATTATGCACAGTACGTACTCAAATAAACGCAGCTGACTGTTAAACCTACGGCTGTGCAGAAATGCACAACTTTGTGCATTTCTGCATACGATCTACTTGCTAGCCACTAAACCGTACTTAACAGCTTTCCGAAAACACGTGCTCCGATCAATCCCAAGTACGCTTGCTGCCATTCGCAAAGTTCCGTATTCTTTTAGAGTAGAAGTAAGAAGGTACTTTTCTGTTGATTCAACGGCTTCTTTAAGTTTTGCCCCCGGTTTAGGCAGCCCTCGCTTAGAGTTTAATGAAACCGGCAACGCCGTACTATCAATCTCATCTCCAGGATTGGTAACGATCAGTCTCTCAAGAACATTCTCAAGTTCCCGCACATTCCCTGGCCATGAATGTTCAGTCAGTCGATCAATAACTTCGGGAAGTATAGTTTTAGAAAAGCCAAAACTCTGGTTAAACTTGTCCAGGAAATGAACAACTAAGAGTGGAATATCTTCTTTTCTGTCACGCAGCGGGGCTATATGAATCGGTACAACCATGAGCCGATAATAAAGATCCTCACGGAAAGTACCATCTTTCACCATCTGAGCAAGATTACGATGGGTGGCAGCTACAATCCGCACAGCAACTTTTATTGGTTCGACCCCGCCAACCCGAGTGATTGTTTTATCCTGAATGGCTCTTAGCAGTTTAACCTGAAGAAAAGGCGGCATTTCACCGATTTCGTCCAAAAACAGGGTACCATTATTGGCTAATTCAAATAATCCCGGCTTACCCTCCTTTTTCGCTCCGGTAAAAGCACCGCGATCATAGCCAAATAGCTCAGACTCTAAAAGATTATCCGGGATGGCTCCACAATTAATTTTAATAAAAGGGTGTTTGTCCCCTTTTCCTTGCCGATGGATAAATTTAGCGATTAGTTCTTTCCCTGTCCCTGATTCACCGGTAATCAGCACGGTTGAATTGACTTCGGCGACTTTTGCGGCTAATTCTAAGACAGCCGCCATGGATCTGCTCCGATAGATTAACTCAGATGCTTTTACCTGAAGTGACCGTAAATGTGATACCTCAATTTGGTATTTAAGTCTTTCTTCTCTGGTCTTTGAAAGCTTCTTTTCTAACTGGTTTAGTTCAGTTACATCACGCACATTCGTAACAACGCGAAACAGCCGGCCCCGCTCATCAAAAATTGGATTACCTGTCACTAAAATCTGCTTATTACTTCGTTGCACCGTTTGGCTGATGGTTACACTTTCCCGTCTTTCTATGACTAGCAGTGTGACAGATTGATCAAATACCCCTTCACTCACTAAGCTTGCCATACTCTTGCCAATGACTTCACTGGCCTTGATGCCGGTAATTCTGCTATAAGCTTCATTAACCCTAAGGACAATTCCGCAGCCATCGGTTATGAATATCCCGTCATACGACGAATTAATAATAGCCTCAAGCTCGGTAATCAGCCCCTTAACAAACCCCAGGTCAACAGTTTTAGCCTTTGGGTCTACCGATCGCACATCATTCACCTCCACAACATGAACTGAAATTAAGTGGAGCTCGAAACTCCAGCTGTTTATTTCTAAATAGTTATTAAGACTTGTACAAATTTATTACTGATATATATAAAGAAACATAGTTTGTTGCCTTTCTTAGAAAAAACTTCGATAATATCTGATTTTTAGCGCTATTGCACAAAAAAGCCAGCTGCACCTTGATAGGTGCAGCTGGCTTTTTCATTATAGATTAAAACGATTGCAAATTACTTAAAGTTAGCGCATCAAAAAAGACGCAGCATTAAATGCAATAATCTTCCATAAAAATTTTAAGATCCTTGGGTTTAACAAAAACTGTTTCGCCAATTTTCAAATTCAGTTCGCGATACCGCTCTTTAACTAATTCTGCTTCAACCAATTCACCGGTATCTTCCCGCTTTAGTTCAAGGAAAGCCGTTGGTCCAACAGCACGGATATGAATAATTTTGGCTCGAAAATATTCCTGACCGTCACCAGAACGTTCAATTTCAAGATTATAAGGGCGAACATAGCTGATAATCGAATTAGTATCTTCAGTATTGGCATATTCGGGAGCATCAATTTCCATTGATCCAATCCGTACTCGGCCTTGCTGAATCCGGCCACGAAATAAATTAACATTGCCTAAAAAATTGTAAACAAATGCATTCTTAGGTTGTTCATATACCTCTTCCGGCGTTCCCATCTGTTCAATCTGACCTTGGTTAAGAATAACAATCCGGTCAGCCACATCGAGAGCTTCTTCCTGGTCATGAGTCACAAAGACACTGGTAATATGCAGCTCATCGTGAAGCTGCCGCAGCCAGCGGCGTAATTCTTTACGCACTTTGGCATCAAGAGCACCAAATGGCTCATCAAGCAGCAGAACCTGCGGTTCTACGGCTAAAGCCCTGGCTAATGCCACTCTTTGGCGCTGACCACCAGATAACTGTGATGGGTAGCGGCCGGCAAACCCCTCCAAGCGAACCAAATTCAGCAATTTATGCACTTTTTCCTCGATTTCCTTGGCCGATGGCCGTAATTTGCGAGGCCGTACATTTAAGCCAAAAGCAACGTTTTCAAATACGGTCATATGCCGAAATAAGGCATAGTGCTGAAATACAAAACCGACCTGACGTTGTTGAACATCGTAATTCGATGTATCTTTACCGCTAAATAAGATTGACCCTTGATCGGCTGTTTCCAATCCGGCAATAATCCGTAATAAGGTTGTTTTTCCCGACCCTGAAGGACCTAAGAGTGCTACCAATTCTCCAGTCGGCACCGTTAGATTAATATCCTTCAAGGCAGCAAATGCTCCAAATTGTTTATTAACCCCAACTATATCAATACTCATCGTCAACCTCCGTTTGTCCGTAATGGCTAGCCGCTTTCTTCATCTGCTGCCGTACTTTCCATTCCACAAAATTCTTAACCAATAAGGTAAAAACAGCAATCAGCGTCATAAGCGAAGCGACTGCAAACGCAGCGACAAATTGATATTCATTATATAAGATCTCCACATGCAGCGGCAGTGTATTGGTCGATCCCCGGATATGTCCTGAGACCACTGAGACAGCCCCAAACTCCCCTACTGCCCTGGCACTGGTCAAAATGACCCCATAGAGTAAGGCCCACTTGATATTTGGCAATGTAACATACCAAAATGTCTTCCAACCACTAGCGCCTAATGTCAGAGCTGCTTCTTCTTCGGTTGTACCCTGAGACTGCATCAATGGGATTAGCTCCCGGGCTATAAAGGGGAAGGTAACAAATACAGTGGCTAAAATAATGCCTGGTGGTGCAAAAATAATTTTCAACCCATGTTCAGACAGCCATGGCCAAAATATTCCTGGCTTGCCGAACAGAAATACAAAGACAAGACCAGCAATTACCGGTGAAACGGCAAAGGGTAAATCGATGAGAGTAATCAGAAAGTTCTTGCCGCTAAAGTCAAACTTGGCTATTGCCCAGGCCGCAGCTAAGCCGAATAGCGCATTAAGTGGTACGGCAAAAACTACGGTCAGCAGCGTTAACTTGATAGCGGCCAAAGCATCAGGCTCAAGAATGGCTTTAAAATAAAGAGCGATACCACTTTCTAGGGCCTTTACAAAAACGGCAATGAGTGGAATGACCAGCATCAGCCCTAAAAAAGTGAGTGCAATGCCAATTAAGAGCCAGCGGATCAGTGGGTTTTCGGTCGTGCTACGCGTACGTGGTTCTGTAGATCCGTGCCGGAGAGCAATATGTCCCGCCATCTTAAGTCACCTCCTAATTTAAGCATGGCGAGTGCTGCTCCACCATTGCAATATATTGATCAAGAATAATAGGATGAATGAAGTTACCAGCATGACCGCCGCAACAGCACTAGCTCCGATATAATCGTATTGTTCCAGCTTTATCATAATGAGAAGAGGTGTAATCTCAGTCTGCATAGGCATATTGCCAGAGATAAAAACAACTGACCCATATTCTCCCAAGGCTCTGGCAAACGCCAACGCAAAACCAGTCAACAAAGCTGGCAGGATTTCCGGAAAGATAATTTTAACAAAAGTCTGCCACCGGTTTGCACCGAGGCAAGCTGCCGCCTCCTCGACCTCTTTATCTAAGGTCTGTAGAATTGGCTGCACCATCCGCACAACAAAAGGTAAACTGATAAAGGTTAAAGCAATCACGACACCTAACGGAGCGAATGCAACTTTTATGCCTGCCAAGGCAAAATACTGACCGATCCAACCGTTAGGAGCAAACAGTGTCGTTAACGTAATCCCAGCTACAGCTGTTGGCAGGGCAAAAGGCAAGTCGACCAGCCCATCGATAATCTTTTTTCCGGGAAACTGATAGCGAACCAATACCCAGGCAACAATAAGGCCAAACACTGCGTTGAGTGCTGCGGCTGCTAAAGATGCTCCCAAACTTAACTTATAGGAAGCTACCAGACGGGGTTCTGTGATAATTGACCACAACTGCCCCGCACCGATCCCCAGCATTTTTAAAAAGATTGTGGATAATGGAACTAACACGATTAACCCCAGGTATAACATGGTAAACCCAAGTGTCAATCCAAATCCCGGTAATATACTATGTTTTTTTCGTATAAGCAGATGCAACATACCCTTTTACCGCCCTGTTATTTTTTCGGTGTATAAATCTGATCAAAGATACCGCCATCAGCAAAATGCTTTTTACCGGCAACGTTCCAGCCACCCAGATCAGCTATCGTAAACAAATTGAGTTTTGGAAATTGATTTTCATATTTCTTAGCAACCACTTCATTACGTGGACGGTAAAAATTCTTTGCAGCAATTTCCTGACCCTGTTCGGTATACAAATATTCCAAATAAGCGTTTGCTACTTCGCGGGTACCTTTTTTGTCTGCTACTTTATCGACTACTGATACTGGTGGCTCCGCTAAAATACTGATAGATGGAGCAACAATATCGAATTTGTCTTTACCTAATTCAATAGTAGCCATTAATGCTTCATTCTCCCAGGCGATTAATACATCACCAATCCCACGTTCTACAAAAGTAGTGGTAGATCCACGTGCACCAGTATCCAATACTGGAACATTTTTATAAATTTTAGCTAGAAACTCTCTGGTTTGATTCTCATCATTGTTAAACTTCTTTAAACCATATCCCCAGGCAGCAAGATGATTCCAACGGGCACCGCCACTTGTTTTTGGATTAGGGGTAATAACGGATACATCATCACGAGTTAAATCATCCCAGTCTTTGATATTCTTCGGATTACCCTTGCGCACTAAGAAAACGATGGTCGATGTATAAGGAGTGGCATTATTAGCCAGCCTTTTCTCCCAATCTGCTGATATAAGACCAGCGTCCCTCAACGGATAGATATCGTCAGCTAATGCCAAGGTAACCACATCTGCTTCAAGACCCTCAAGAACTGAACGGGCCTGTTTCCCTGAACCCCCATGGGATTGTTTAACAGTAACCACCTGACCAGTTTTAGCTTGCCAGTATTTTGCAAAAGATTCATTAAATTCTTTGTATAGCTCACGAGTAGGATCATAGGAAACATTCAGTAAAGTAACTGGCTCGGTTTTCTTCGCATCCGTTGCAGCTTGCTGCGTGGTTCCGCATCCTGTTAAGCCGACAGCCATAATAAGTATAAGAGCAATAACCCATTGAAATTTACCAACACGTAATTTTTGTTTAAACTGAGACATTGAAACTCCTCCTCCATTTTAGTTAAGTATTGGAACCCTAGTTTACGTTTGCAAAGTGCAGCGTAAACCTTTGGTTACACCGGATTACAGGATTCACTTACCTTAACATCCGGTGCTGACCATGAAAAAAATAAAGAGGTTAACCAATAATGGTTAACCTCCAGTTTTCTGGTCGATTATGCCGTTCTGCATATTTAGTTCAAGTCACGGTACTTCTACCTGGATATCTCAGCTATGCTAATTTTGCTTGGAAATAAAAAAACCAAGAAAGTTTAGCAATCGCTCACTTCTTGGCCTTCAGTCTTCCTGATCAGCCTAAATAATTAACTAACATTATAACGATAATAATCCTTTTTTCAACCTTTGTCAATAGTCTAAAAAGAATAAAGCTTCAAGCATAAAAAACAAATACGCAGTTACTTCACCAATGCCTATTGGTGAGTGGCCCGACTGATAGCTCCGGTTTGATTCTGCATGTCAGCAGTTAATTGGCGCAAAATATTTGGCAGGTCTTTAAGTAATTCATTCAACTCTTGGTCAGTTAACTGAATATCAAGTTCGTTCTCCATAGAGCCCTCCTTAAATGACATCAATCATCATGCTGTCCAATATCATACCCAGTTCTTGATCTAAGAGTAACATATCCCTGCATTTCCATTGTTAACGTTAAGTTAAAAGAAGATAAAATCGTGTAACGAATATACGCGCAAATAAAAGCACCCTACGGGCAGTATAAACTCCCATAGGGCACAACGTTATTACTGTTGGTAAACTTGGCGATACTCAATAATATCGTCAACCGTCACAACCGGCATATTGTTTTTCTCAGCAAAAGCCACAATCTCAGGCATACGAGCCATTGAACCATCAGAATTTGTAAGTTCACAAAGAACGCCATATGGCTTTAAACCAGCTAAACGCATCAAATCGACATTGGCTTCAGTATGTCCTTGACGTTCAAATACCCCGCCTGGTTTTGCCTTTAAGGGAAAAACATGACCAGGACGACGAAGATGACCTGGCTGTGCATGGTCAGCTACAGCAGCTTTTACTGTTGCTACACGGTCAGCAGCGGATACTCCGGTAGTAACACCTGCAGCCGCTTCAATAGAGACTGTAAACGGTGTCTGATAGCTGCTGGTGTTATCCTCTACCATTGGCGACAAGCCTAAGGCCTGAACCTTCTCTTCCGGTAAACACAAACAGACAATTCCACTGCATTCCCGGATTAACATAGCCATTTGGGCATCAGTCAGACTCTCAGCTGCAAAGAATATATCGCCTTCATTCTCCCTTTGTTCATTATCGGTTACTAGAACACCCTGACCATTTCGCAAAGCTTCAAGCGCTTTTTCCACTCTTTCAAGTGGGGTTCCAAATTGAGCTAAAAAATTCTGATTCAAAATAAGTGCGCCTCCTAAAAGTTAGTCGACTTACTAGAATCAGGGCAAAGACTAGACAGTAAGCGAAAGCAAAAGACGGAAAAACCACCTCAGGTTCACTGAGGTTACTTTTTCTGCTGACTGCCTTATCCTCTTTCATCCGGACTATACCGTCGGCACTGGCCTCTCACCAGTTCTGCTGACCTCTTTAGAATAAAGAGCGCTCGCGGGCTCCCCAGAACACTGGGATACCGCCGGTGGGGATTTTCACCCCGCCCTGAGAATAAGTCACATATTGTTAGTATACTCCCCTATCGCAAAATGTCAACAGTGAAGGGTGTGATTGACTCACACCTTAAACTGTTGGACAGACTCGCGCAAGGATTGTGCGATTTGCCCAAGTTGATGTGCACTGCTGGTTACTTCTTCTGATTGAGACGTCATTTCTTCCGAAGCTGCAGCAACATTCTGCACTGAATAATTGGCCTCAGTAGTAAGCTGAGCAATTGCTTTCATAGCAGTTTCAATCGAGCCTGCGATCCCGTTGACATCCTCTGCTGCAATCAAAGTGGCTTGTGAATTACTCAGCATTGAATCAACCGTCTCAGCAATTTTAGCAAAACCAGCTTGAGCCTGCTGAATCGCATTGGCACCTTTAGCCGCCAGCGGTGCTGTACCTTCGGTCGCCTTAGTCATCTGATCAATATCAGCAACCATTCCATTGATAATATCTGCCACTTCTTTTGCGGAGCTTTCCGTACTTTCAGCCAGTTTCCGTACTTCTTCAGCCACAACGGCAAAGCCTCGCCCTGACTCACCGGCACGTGCAGCCTCAATTGCTGCATTGAGTGCCAGCAGATTGGTCTGACGGGCGATTCCATCAATCACCGCTAAGATGCCCTTCACCTGCTCTGTTTTTGTATTGATCTGGGTTGTCAGCCGAATATTTCCTTCTGCCGACTGAACCACAACGTCAATGGCATCTGCTGCATCTTTAAGGACAGCTTGCCCCTGACCGGTTGTACTGCCGGCAACAGTTGCCTGATCGGCCAATTGTGAAACCTTCGTCCGCATATCACCGGCTAAGTTTGCCAAGCGATCCGAGGTTGTGACTCCATCACCGACTAGTTTCTCAGTTGATTCAGATCCACTGGCAATTGCCGTTACTCGAGCTGCAATCTCTTCAATAGCCTTGGAGGATACATCAGCAATACTGACAAGCTGCTCAGAAGAAGCTGTCACCATTTCACTTTGATCCTTTACTCCGGCAATAGTAGTCCGAAAACTGCCAATCGCCTGTGCCAGTGCCTTAGACAATTGCCCCACTTCATCATTCGAATTGGCAGTAATCTGTATGGCAAGATCACCATTGCCTAGCTTGGTCACTTCACCTGTCAATAACTCCATTGGACGCAATGTTTTTATTAAATACATCCAGGCAACCAGCCCAACAATAATCAGACCAGCGACAAGGGCAATAATCATCCAAAGCAGACTGGCAGTAAAGGCACTCTTAACCTCACTTGCCGGTAACGAAACAAGCACAAACCAATCGGTATTTTTAATCGGAATCGATACTGCAACCGATTCCCGGCCAGCGATATCCGTATAGTTAACCAAGTGGCCGTCATCTTGCTGCAGCGTTTGGAGCATCTCACCAGCAATTTTCTTTTCTTCTTTAACCAATTCTTTATTGGTATGAGCAACCAGTGAGCCTTCTTTCGTTACAATCGCGGCAACACCGCTTGATCCAACTTTAATTGTGGACAGAATATCCTGTAATGTTGCTAAATCAACAGCCTGCAAGACCATTCCCGCCAATTGACCGTTGGCTGATTTTACCGGTTGGGTTACAATCACGGAAGGAACCTTAGTGACCCGGTTGATAATGACTTCACTAACATGTGATTGTTTATCACTAACTGTATCTTTAAAAAATTTGCGATCAGCGAGATTATCACCAATAATTTTGGCATCAAATGGAGCTATCGCAATTCTTTTCCCGGTGGCATCAAGAAAATTCAGGCGGTCGACGCCCCATGATGTATGAAGATAAGTATCAAGCTTGGCTTGAATACGTGCTGGATCACCAGACTGCAAATCCATGTCATTGCCAAAATGTTTGCCGCCTTTTGCAAACGCTTCAAATAAATCACCAACTTGCCCTGCCAGCTGAGTGGCTTGATTGGCCATCGTAACTTGAGTACTGCTCATGGTCTGGCGATATAAAACAAATATTCCAGCACTACCGACAATAATACCAGTCACAAGCAGCGAAAGTAATAATAGTGTTACTGTTTTTGCTTTAATTGACAATATCCTCACTCCTACCCCTGGCACTTTGCAGATAAAAAATAAGTCTATGATGACCATACGGTCATTATAGACTTATTTAATAAAGTACCGTTAAACTATTTCTAAAAATTATAACAAACATACCAATAATTAGCAAACCTTGGTATTAGAAAACACTGATTGACTTTTGCCAAATAGGTGATTATGTCCGTCTAACATAGTGAATGCTACTATCCCTACTCTATAAATTGTAAGTTGCTTATGATTTTCTGCTCGAACAGCAAAGCCCTCACCGGTGCCGCCTCAACCGCCATGATCTTAACTGGTGCTGCCACCAGCAAATACTGACCTTCCGGTACATTTTTCAGTCTAAGGCCCTCTATAATAACCTTATCATTCCCCAATAATGCCTTGTGAGTTGGATGTCCCGGCTGCTCCCGTTCAATGCCGAGTGCATCAATGCCAACACCGATGACATGTTGGCTGACCAGATACTCAGCGCCCGCATGATCCAAGTAAATAAACTGTTCTTCTAACAAGGCTTCAAAAGAATTACGAGTCTTTAGTAAGATAAAATCACCGCAGTCGATCTTTTTATCGATAAGATCTTCTTTCGTTATCTTATCCACAACATGAGTTAAATCAAGCACCTTACACTTGCAAATCACGCTTTCCAAAGCCAAGGAATCAATTGTACCGCCTCCTGCCAGAAGATGTAACGGGGCATCCAGATGTGTTCCGGTATGAAGATTCATTTCAAGTCGACTCTCATACACGGCACCCGTACTAAAATTGCTTTCGACCGTTATAATTGGCCGTTTGCTGATCCTGCCTTTGTAAACTGGCATCTCATAGAAGACTGGCATAGAAATATCATAGACCTTCATTGAACCCTCCTAATCCCACCATTTTCGGCCATCCCGATTTACAAGTTCAAGAGCCCGGACAGGCCCCATCGACCCTGCCGCATAATTGGGAAATTCATTAGCTTGCTGTTTGCAGTTAGCCGTAATCTTATCGACAAATCCCCAGGCGGCTTCAACCTCATCCCAGCGCGAAAACAAAGTGGTATCACCTCGTAAAATATCAACAATCAAGCGTTCATAGGCCTCGGGTGTATTCCCATTGGTGTGGCAATCATTACTGGTATCCATAGTTGCAGAAACAATATCTTCGGATGCACCGAACCTTTTTGTACTAAATTGAAAGAACACGCCAACTTGTGGTTGAATTTTAATCACAAGCACATTGGGTTCTTGCACCGGTTTATCCCGCAAATATAAAATCGGCGGCGAGGGCTTAAATTGAATTACAATCTTCCCTTCATTACTGCCTAAACGCTTTCCAGTACGAATATAAAACGGAGTACCCGCCCACCGAAAGTTTTGAATATGCAGTTTCATAGCCACAAAGGTTTCTGTCGTTGACATCTCAGCTACTTTATTTTCTGCACGATAAGCCTTAGCCAGATTGCCATCTACGCTGCCCTCGCCATATTGACCGAAAATAACATTTTCCTGGATGTGGCCTGATTCGAACGGTTCAATGGCCTGAATCACTTTAAGCTTCTCGCTTCTGATGGCATCAGGATTAAGAGAAACCGGAGGTTCCATAGCCACTAACGACAGCGTTTGCAAAATATGATTTTGAACCATATCCCGCATAGCTCCTGCAGTTTCATAATAACCGCCTCGACTGCCAATGCCAGCTCTTTCACTTAATAAGATTTGAATATTATCAATATATTTATTGCTCCAAACAGACTCAAACACCGAATTACAAAAACGCAATACCATAATATTTTGGATCATTTCCTTGCCTAAATAATGGTCAATCCGATAAATATTCTGCTCAGAAAAAACCTGACTGAGTTGGTTATTGAGGCGCTTAGCACTGGACAAATCTCTGCCAAAAGGCTTTTCTATCACTAAGCGCTGCCAGCCATGACTACCGTCTACCAGTTTATTGGTATGTAAGCCATGTACGATAATCTCAAAATACTCAGGCGCCACAGCCAGGTAAAAGATTCGATTGCCGCAGGTTTTATGCTTCTGGTCAATGATTTCTAACGAAGCCTGCAAGCTCAAATAACCGCCTGAATCCAAAAAGTCGAGTTGAACATAATAAATGCTCTCGCTAAGTGAGTGCCAATTTGCTTCGATCACTTCATTGCAAGAATACCGCTTAATGGCCTCATATACCTCAGCACGATAGTGGTCATCAGTTTTTTTCTGCCGGCCAACAGACACGATAGCAAAATGCTCTGGTAATAGCCCCTCACAGACCAAGTTATATAATGCAGGCATCAATTTACGGCTGGTTAGATCCCCTGTGCCGCCAAAGATCACCATAATGGCTGGCAAATTATTATTGCTTCCCCGTTCATTTTCCATCGGCAACCTCCTTATTCATCCATCTATAGCTTCTGCATCTCTGCTTTAAGATATGAATAAATTTATAAAGAGTGTTTGCCATTCTACAAAAATGACCATAAGCATCACTCGGGACTTTACAGTAAGTCTCCGAACAAGCTTATGGTCATTTTGTGAATTGACTACTTTGTCACCAAGCCACATAACTCAGTTAAAATTCCTTCTATTTGCTCACCCTGCCGTAAGGCTTCCCTAATAGCAGACAACTGCTGATCCATCTTTTCTAAGACCAGCAAGTTTTGCCGCTCTCGTTCCGAAGTTTCGATAATTTGGTGAATTCCACCATTTTTAATCACAATACGCCGATCACCCATAAGGGCAAGAATGGGATCATGAGTAGCCATGAGGACAATTTTTTGTTTATCCACCAATAGCCTTAATGCCTGCCGGCGATCAATTCCTGCATTTTCTAATTCATCGATGAGCACAATCGGACACACGCTGAGAAAAGCAGCATCCGCAATCATCAAGGCCCGTGACTGACCGCCGCTAAGAGCAGTAACCGGAGTACTGGCTAAAAATTTTTCACCAGCTAGCGCATTGGCTTGATCAATAATATTGTTTGTTACCGCCTCGATGTGCTCGACCATCCTGCTCTCGGCATGCATACCGACAAATTCCGCAACAGTTAAGTCCATGACAAAATTCATATTCTGCGATAATTGAGCAACCAACTTTTTTTCCACAGAAAACCTTCGGGCAAAATCAGGCTGCTGACCATTAATGAGTACGGTCCGCTTAGTTGGCGTATCTTGCTGAGCCATCCATTCGATGTCTGCCAACAACCGGCTTTTTCCTGAACCAGTAGCACCAACAATACAGATAATCTCTCCGGCATGTATGGTCAGCGAAGCCTCCTCAGAAACACCATTTTTATCCTGACCACCTAAAATCGTAATCGAGCTGATTGTTTCATCTTGCTGTTTAATCTGCTGCATTTGAGCCATATAGGTATGAAACTGGTCGATCAGCATGGATCGACTCATCCCAAGGTCCTGCAATACCTCTTCTGAAAGATTAGCAAACAACTCACTAAGTATCATTGAGAATGCTGGCCTTACAGGTAAAAACGAAAAAAAATCCTCAGCATAAGGATATTTTACAAATAAACTTTCAACCGTCATGTCCAGCAGTTTATCCTGCAACATCTTATCCCCCTCTACTGAACTACGCCTAATTAAGCTCCATTTTTTTCACATTACCCATTTGAAAATCGTCCCCAATACGTGTCTGGCCTAAGCAATATGAACAGGTAGCAGCTGGCATAGAAAAACGCAATTGACGCCCAATAAGGCTATTAAGCTGTGGTGCTGCATGAAATAGCCGGCTTGCTTCCAATGCCCCTTGCCCCGTTATCCCGTTGACATGCAAAATGTTCCCGCCAGGATTTGCCTGACGAACGCGAAAAGCAAAAACCTCCCGCTCAGCCTGTGAAACAATATCTCCTTTTGTAATAATCACAATATCTGCCAACTTCAGCATCGGCCCAACCTTTTGGGGTGTATAAATCCCGCTCAAGTTATCAATAACACAGACCGCCAATGCCCCTTTGATATGTGGCGAGCAGCGGTTACACAATCCTGCACTCTCACTAATCAGCATATTAAAATGACTCCGTTTTGCCCATTCCAGGCAATCCTGAATATTGCTGATAAAGAAATGATCCGGGCATAAGTTTCCCGCTAATCCGACTTGAGCCGGAATACTTTTCTTCTGATACAACTCTAAATCTTTAGTCGATAAACTATCAAATTTGACAACCCCCACACCAATTCCCGTATGGTGCAGAGCTTCAAAGACTTTTAGGATAACCGAGGTTTTTCCTGAGGAAGGCGGCCCTGCAACCGTGACAAGCTGCATATTAAATACCTCCTGACTGTTGAGCTAAAAGGAATTTGGCATTTAGTTCATCAATTAAAACCTCAATATTACTGCCTTTAATATACTCCCAACCCGTCCATTTGAATTTTGCAGTGGATGGCAAATGACTTTCTTCAGAATAAACAGCAGGGAAAAAAGCTTGATCACAAATTCGTGCGAAGGCTGTTCCTGTCAAATAATCAATAAGCTGCTTCATTTCAGACATTTTTTCAGCCTTTACCAGCAGCGATATTGGATAAGCCATAGCACCATCTTCTGGCCAAATAATTTCGATCTGATTCCGATTACGCAAAGTTTCCGCAAAAAAACGCGGCATAATATGGATTGGCGGCACATCTGGATGGTTACTGAGTAGTTCCTTGACCATTTGAGCCGGATGCAGTCCGTATTTGATTGCTCCTGCCAAGGCAGCAAGCCCTGCGTCACCATAATCCTTATAAAAATTCAATTGTAAAACATCACAAAATATATCACCATGGCCACGCATAACCACTTTCTTCTTATAAATCGGCTTTAAAAGATCTTCCCATACTCTGGGCATGGGAAGATTCCCCAGCCGCTTCTTATCAACTACCATGACTAACGTATTCACAGCAATGACTGTAAAGAACCCATCTGGATCAACAATTCCAGCTTGTTCTAACTGGGGGTTGACTGCACGTCTGGGTAAATTAGCGAAAACACCAGCTTTTACAAAACGCTCCATAAAATTCTGATGAAAAATGTCATAGCCCGTAGTTAATATAACATCAGGTACTTCATCCGGATCTTCAAAATACTTCATATAATCTGCATAATTCATATACTTATTAGCCGAAATATCAATACTATAGTTTAATGGCAACCCCTGTTGCTTCAGTTGATCTAAAATAAAATTCAGTTCACTCTGCAATGGAATTTTCAATGGACAAGGCAAAAGAGTCAAAAGGTTTAACCGACCCGAACCAGCATGAGTTTCCAACAATCGATAACGGCCGGCTTCAGCAATTTTATCTCGCAAAAGTTGGACAAACACCTGAGCATTTAGACCTCTGCTTTTTAAAGCTGTCTTCAGTTTTAGAATTGAGCCTAGATCTTCCACCATGCAATCATCAGCAAAAAGTGAAAATCCATTATTGACAAAAACAGCTCTTGTCTCGGGATGCATGTTAATAATTTGACCAATTGTTAGATCAAGCTCTTTCAACTCCATGTTTATGCCCCCTGTCTTTTGCATTCTAAACTAAAAAAATAAAACTAAGCAAAGCTCTAGTGGGCTTCTTCGCTTAGTTTATACACCATCGTATAGTAATAGCCATATCTTATATTTTCTATAGTAATACCATAATACCATTTTATACAGATGTCAATAACCAGTACCGTATAATCTTGCTGGGCTGGATCTATCTATGCTTATCACAAAAACTCTAGTAAATCTACTGTACGATCAATACTAAGATCAATAATTTGACCGTCAATAGTCTTAATAATGGGCCAGCAAATTCGCTGCGAATCAATGTGGATGATTTTAGCAGCCCGGCCATCACTGAGGCGAACATTAGCCCCAATACAAGATTTATTCAAATAGGCCAAGAAAGTATTGCAAATATGAGGGTCAAGCTGACCATACATCTGTTCAGCCAAAATCTCCGCAGCCAACAAGGGCGTCTGTTTCCCCCGGTAAACGCGGTTCGTCGTGATTGCATCATAAATATCGGCAACTGCAATGATTGCCGCATAATCACTAATTTCAGTTAGTTTCAGCCCGTTAGGATATCCACTGCCATCATAGCGCTCATGGTGCTGGATAATTGCACTTTTTACTTTTTCGGAAATGTCCACATCTTTGATTAACCGATAACCATACCCTGGATGTTTTTTTATTTCCTCCATTTCTTCAAATAATAGTTTTCCGGGTTTGTTTAATATCTTTAATGGAACCATAAGTTTACCAATATCATGCAATAAGCCTGCTAAAATTAAATCCGCTAATTCTCGCCCTTGATATTTGAACCATTTACCGATAACGCCTGCAATGATAGCAACATTTAGTGAATGCTGATAGGTATACCCGTCTTGTTTTTGAATCTTGTGCAAATATTCAATGATCCCAAAGGTTTCGGTGATGGGATTAATTGAAAATTGAACAAGCTCCTGCATTTGTGTAAGCGGAACTTCATTAAAAATACGCACATGTTCAAATGCATCTTTAACACTGTCCAATATATGCGCATATTTATGAGCAAATTCACTGAACGTTTGATCTGCGCGATCAATAGATGAAACCGTAATAACAACTGACTTCACATTTAATTCGCATAAATGTTTAATATGAGCATCACTAAGCCGTATTCCTGCTGCAAGTAAAATCTTCCGATCAGCAGAAATAATATCTTTACCCAATCTCATCCCTGCTTTGAGAGCATCAAGACTACAAATGATCTTTCCACTCTGTATATTCCTGCTTTGTGCACTTATGTTCTGCTTAATGATAACCGCTCCTCTCACCCACAGCCAGCCTGATTTAACGATTGCTTTATGTGCTAGCTGTATCCAATCCTTATTATACCAAGCTAAACCATACGAAAAAAGCCAGACTCGCGCCTGGTTTTCATACATGAGTAACGTATATAAACAAAAAGTACAAATACCAGTTATTCATTATTGATGCTGTCCCAAGCAGAGTTAACAACTGCATCTTGCTCTGCTTGCAGACGCTTTTGTACATAGTTTTCAAGAATCTCTTCCAGTCTCTTAAAATAACGCTCTTTGGTACCTTCGTTATTAGAACTATTAATTAATTGTAATAAAACCTCTACTTCTTCATGAAAACTCATGTAAAACTCCCCTTTCGACTAATTTTAGCTAAATACGGGCTAAATCGACCTTTTTCCACGAAATTTTACAGCTAAAAAAGGAGTTTAGGTATCTGCAGCTAATTTGTATATTTGGAATACTTTACCGTTTGATGGGCATGTATGCTTGATTTAAGTCATCGTTAAATCAGCTTCCAGCCAATGTTAAAACAGCCAATAGAAATGAACCAGCCCAGTTAATGTAACACAATTGATTTATGTTACATTAAATCGGCTGGTTTTATGATAAAAGCTGCAATTTTTTGCTATAAACTGAAAAATATCCATTTATTGATAAGAAAAACAGGATGTGATTTAAAGCATGGAATACGTAGAACCGATAAGAAGTAAAAAGCAAATTGCTTATATAAAGCATTATTTAAAATGCAATAACTTGCGTAATTACCTACTGTTTGTTTTAGGAATTAATAGCGGCTTGCGCATATCAGATTTGCTCTTGTTGACAATTGACGATGTCAAAGGAAAAGATCGCATTATATTGCGCGAGAAAAAAACAGGGAAAGTTAAAGATTTTCCACTCTCAGAAACCTGTAAAAACGCAATTGAAGAATACCTTGAAACTACCAAATTTAATGATGGCTGGCTATTTAGAAGCAAAAAAGGCGATCGTCCAATCAGTCGTATTCAGGCCTATAGAATCATTAATAATGCTGCAAGATTTATTGGTATGCAGGAAGCCATCGGCACCCATACATTACGTAAGACATTCGGGTACTGGGCTTATAAGAGTGGTGTGGATGTAACCAAAATACAAAAGCTACTCAATCATTCCGCCCCAAGTGTGACTCTTTCTTATATCGGAATTACCAAAGAAGAACTCGATAATGTTTACATAACTTTGAATTTATAATTTTTTACATTTTTTGATAAAAATTGTTTTTTCTAACAGGAAAAATGGTTTTTTTGGCGTATTATGTAAAAAAAAGGTAACATAAATCAATTATGTTACTTAAGCGATTATTAAAAGTTATGCTTGCTATTTATTTGATTTCAGAAACGCAGAATTCCTTCATTTTTTATGGAAACTAAACTTAGACAAAAAAATAAACAAAGCACCATTTATGGGTACTTTGTCAACAAACTTGGCAGGTTTGTATTCAATGGAAACCTGCAATTTTCATATCCATTAAGTAAAATTACTTAATGGATATATTGTATCATTTACTAATGAAAATCGCAATTGCTATCGATGTATTGCTTCTTAAATCAGCATTTTTCAAATTTTCTTTAATAAGAAGAGCTGTCTTATCTGCAGAAACATCCTCTTATATTCGCTTTCTGAATAAACTGTTATTGCTGCTCAAAATAATGATATGCCCGGCGATATACAACAATAAAAAGCCGTGAAAACCAAAATGCCAAAGTAACGGTAACAAACGTAGTCATCCACGACCATTCAATGTATTCAATAAGATCCGTATTTTTTTCGAGTATATATTCAATGATCGTTATACCCGCACTAAAAAGCACTGCATAATACCCCATCGCCCACACACTGCGTTTATTAATAATTTGATTATATAAGATACAAAGGACAGGCAATACCCATAGCTCAAACAGTAAACTGGTATCATACCAGTTTGGCAATATTCGCACAGGATAATCTAACAGTCCGGATTCAACAACCAGGCTGCCT
>BIFV01000018.1 GCA_003990955.1 Sporomusaceae bacterium FL31 | reverse complement strand
GAGGCTCTTTGTCTCAAAGTCCGTTTTATTGGGTTCAGTTCAAATCGCTAGAAGGCTTTGTCATTCTAAAAAAATAGTTAACACAACAAATAAATTCCCTTTTCATTCATCCTCGTAATCATTCCCTAATGGTTTCATCGCAGGCTGCGAACTCGCCAATTTTATTTCAGTGCTTTTACTACTAATATTTTGCGCTATGATTCCCGCACTGGTTTGCTGCAGCACTTCAAAATGCCAAGGCAGCCATACACCATAGACGAGGATAAAGATTGGTATTGAATACCAGTCCTGCCATCCTTTTAACTTCATGTAGCCAATGTTGGTAAGTTCCCATTCGTATAGAAAGGATAGTAAGGTAAATGAAGCGACATAGGTCCATTTACTTTGCTGGTTAAAATAATTGAGATAGATGATACCCAAACAGGATGGAATGACACCATAACTGGCTAAATCGCCAAGACCCTCGATTTGACTGTCACCTAGGTCAAACCAATCTAAATAAGACCCAAGAATATTAATATCTAAAATTAGTCCAACATAGCCGATAACACCAAAAGTGATATAGATGCCCCGCCAATTGATCTGTCGTTTGGGCATAAAGACCACAAAAGCCAATAGACTGGCTGCAATACTTAATGGAAACCATATACCTTGCTGTTGTAAATCTAAATGCTGTATGACATCTTCCAAAAGTTTAGACCTCCTTAGCAATACCCCAAATTAGGACGACTTCTGGCAAGTTTGCTTAAATCAGTTTTCAGTTTCCTGATCACTGTTCTCTAACATTTTCATTGCTGGCTGCAATTGGGGTGACAGTGCAGCCCGGCTAGTCCGAGCAGCATGCTTAAGTTCAATATTAGCGAGCCAAATCACTAGAGCCCTAACGAAAGTAGTGCTCGCTGCCCCTAGCAAAAAAGAAAAGAAATAATTCCACTTGCCTATCCACAATATTTCAGCCCATACAAACACTGGCTGAGCCACAAATGCAAAAAAAGCTGTTGCAGCGGTATTCCAAATCAAGAAACTGCCCCAGGTTGAGGTAAATTGATAAACAAACATATGCCCGATCGGATGAAGGGTATAACTGATTGGAAATAAGCTTGGAGTGAGCGGCATGAAATGCGTCTTATATTCCCATAATCCAAACATAGTGCCAGCAACATCAATATATCCAAAAACCACTGCTAATAAAGAGCCGTACAGAATAATCTCCCGCAGACGGCTTTTGTCAATATATTTAACTAAGATCACATACGCCACCACGATGTTTGCAGCAATGATCAGCCAAGGAATAGAAAATAATTCTACTGCCAGCCACCGCGTGTAAAGCAGATGCTGCTGCATGCTGATAACAGCATTAATTTCTTCAAATGTCGGCACTCAAAACGCCCCCAAGGATAAACTTTCCTAAATAGTAATGCCGCTTTTGCCGCTATTTATACTGGCTTATCTGCTCGTAATGAAAAGGCCTTCCATCTCAGCTGAGATAGAAGGCCTTACAGTAATGCTTATTTATACGCGTTTAACAAACAGTGGCTTACGGTCGAATTTATGGATAGCATCAACGAAACGAACGGTTCCTGATTTGTAGCGCATGACGATAGAATGGGTTCTGGCACCGCCGCCAAAGTAGCGGACACCATTGAGTAAATCGCCTTGAGTAATGGCTGTTGCTACAAAAAATGCATCGTCGCCATAAACCATATCATCAATAGTCAATACCTTATTGATATCGGTAATGCCCATTTTCATAGCGCGGTCAATATCAGCTTGACTCTCAGGATACAGACGGGCTTGCATATCGCCACCCAGGCATTTTAACGCAGTTGCTGCAATAACGCCTTCAGGTGCACCGCCGATACCGATCATCATGTGAACGCCGGTACCATCAATCGCGACATTGATGGCTGGTGATACGTCACCATCGGTGATCAGCTTGATTCTGGCACCAGCTTCCCGGATTTCATTAATAATTTTGGAATGACGCTCACGATCAAGAATGACGACCGTTAAATCTTCGACTTTCCGGTCTAAAGCCGTAGCTACAGCTTTAAGATTTTGAGTAACCGGAGCATTTATATCAATTTTGCCAGCCGCTTTAGGCCCGACACAGATTTTGTCCATATACATATCAGGAGCATGCAAAAGTCCGCCCCGTGGTGCGATGGCCAGTACAGCAATTGCTCCTGGCAAGCCTTTGGCTACCAAAGTAGTGCCTTCAACTGGATCTACCGCAATATCCACTTCCATACCACCGGCGCCAACATCTTCGCCAATGTACAGCATAGGTGCTTCGTCCATTTCGCCTTCACCAATAACGACGCGACCGTTAATGGCTACGCTGTCAAAAGCTTCACGCATGGCATCAACAGCAGCGCCATCAGCAGCATTTTTTTCGCCTTTTCCCATCCAACGGCCAGAAGCAATAGCTGCCGCTTCGGTAACTCGTACAAACTCTAACGCTAATTCGCGATCCATTAATAAACCTCCAAGTTTTACTACATATTTGCCTTTTGCCAATCTTCTAAGAAACGCTTGATCCCTGCATCGGTAAGCGGATGATTGAGCAGTGTCAAGAGCACTTTATAAGGAACAGTTGCAATGTGCGCCCCAGCCAATGCAGCTTGCGTGACATGCATCGGATGCCGGACACTGGCTGCAATGATTTCGGTATCAATTCCATGAATAGCAAAAATATCGGCAATCGTCTTTACTAATTCTATACCATCTTGGCTAATATCATCAAGCCGTCCTACAAAAGGACTCACATAAGTTGCCCCAGCCCGTGCCGCCAGCAACGCTTGATTGGCCGAAAAAATAAGGGTAACATTGGTTTTGATGCCTTCAGCACTGAGTGCTTTGACGGTCTTTAACCCATCCACAGTAATAGGTACTTTAATAACCACATTACTGGCCAGCTTGGCCAACTCACGAGCTTCGGGCAGCATTTCCTCATAAGTGGTGCTAATAACTTCAGCACTGACTGGTCCTTCCACTAATGCCGCGATTTCTTGAATCACAGCATGAATATTGCGTTTTTCTTTAGCAATTAATGAAGGATTAGTCGTAACACCTGCTACAATACCGAGAGCTGCGCCCTCTTGGATCTCACTGAAATTTGCAGTATCAAGAAAAAATTTCATACTAAACCTCCTAGTTTTTTGGTCGAACTAATAGCCTAGTAGTGTGAAATTGACAAATTTTAATTATTCACAATCAATTCTTTTTGCATAAAAACGCTGAGGAAGTAGCTCAATGCTGTCTAAATTCTGTGCAGCCTGCAAATCGTGCTCGGTCTGGGCTGCAATCGTATAATAACTGCCACACTTTAGACACTCCAATAAGATATGGTCAGTCAACAAGTCGGCTTCAACTGCATCACTGCCACAGCGACAGTATACCCCGCCTTGTTCAGCAATATCATGAACTCTATTGAGAATGCCTAACACAATATGCTGTTTTTCTATCAATTCATCATTTTCGCCGCTGTCTGACTCCCGAATTAAGCTGACGCCTTCCCGCTTTTGGGCAGCCAGAGTTTCAGCAATTGCCTTTTTGTCTCCCAGATAGCCTAATTCAAAATTATCTTTAATACAATATACTTTATCCACTGCAGTGCGTAATAATTTCTTACGATCAATATAAATATTGTGTGTTGACTGGCAGGCAACACAAGGGATGCTGAGTAAAAATTGACGGGAGCCTACACGTGAAAGTGTGGCTTGAACATGGCTGCAACTGCATTTTAGCTCAAGCTCGGTCTTCTTGACACAGAAATGCGATAATTCATGCAGCTGTATTTTCCCGCATTGCTGACAATATAAAGCAAATGTCGAAATAGCACTAATAAACACAATTCAGCCCCCTTTCCCTTGATAGAGAATTCGCCAGTCAGCTGAAAAATCCTGCCTTATTGCAGTTATTCCCTAGTTCTCAGTAAATATTTTCCAATTTACTAAATTGCCCCTCATCATTACTGTCTTGACCTGATGAAAACTGTCAGGAAAAAAAGTAAACACCCAGCTCGGCTGGGTGCTTCTTTTAGCCAATCATCAATTGATGCTGATCATGATTTTCGCCGTTCACATGGCTGCTCACCATTCTACAGAGAGCAATAATATCAAACGGTTTTGTTATATAAGCATACGCGCCCAGTTCGCGTGCCTGGTTGACCAGCTCAAGCTCACCATAGGCGGTCATCATAATAACATTTCCGGCCTGGCCTACTTTACGTAGTTCCCGTAATGTCTCAATCCCGTCCATTCCCGGCATTTTCATGTCCATTAAGATTAGAGCAGGTTCGATTTCTTTTGCTTTTTGCAGCCCCTCATAGCCGTTTGAAGCCGTAATCACCGCATACCCCTCTTCAGTCAGAACTTCCATTAGCAGGCGCCTAATACCAGGTTGGTCATCTACGATTAAGATTGTACTGCTTGCCAAAGCCATACTTCGCTCACCCTACCCTCTAGATACTATTAATAATGTAACAATTACTATTTTTTTCCTAATACATGTCTATTCGACTAGATAACAAAATATCCTCCTATTAAATGGAAATCTACGTTTTTTTTTATAATTTATTCTGGATTTTTTGTTTTAAAGAGCGAATTTTATGTATTAAGCCAAATAATGTTTCATGATGATAGACTTTTAGCGTGTAATGCGCATCCGCATCGTCGACAGGAAACTCAATATCATTATAGGGTGTTGGCAAGCCCCAGGTCGTATAGACTGGCTCGCCATTTTTCAAGACACTGATCCGATAGGCACTATCGCGAAGATACAAGGGGTATTTCATCGAAACCCGATGAGTGTGCAGTGCATCAAATGGAATGTCACGCCCTAAAATTTTAATTTCGTATTCACTGACTAACGTGCTGTGATTAATCCGTTTACCATAGAGAGCGACAGGCAGGGGCGAGTAGTAATCCAAATATTGAGCCACTAATGAACTGGCTGTGGAAAACTCCAGCAAGCCCTTATCCGCATAGGTATTTTTCAGGTAGGCCAAATGATCTTCAATGGCTTTAAACTGCCCGCCTTCAGTACTTTGCCAATCTCCAGCCCCCATGATAAACATGGCATGCGTAAAGCCGACAATCGCATGAATGCCAGGGTTAACATTTTTACCGGTTACAAAACGCAGCATTCCCTCATCAGCTTTTGCGTTCATGACAGAAGCACTCTGATTGTCATAACCAATAAACTGTTTCGGTGTAGGTCGAAATTCGACAATCCCAAGATTAGCTGGACTTTGTGCCGGAACGTTGATATCATCCTGGCTGGTTAAATAAATTTCTTGTCCATAATTGCCTGATGTAATCCCACCGGCATTACCGTCAGCGTCACTTGATCCCCATATGCCGACTTTTCGATAGCTGCGAATACTCATAGCTTCATCCGCTGCGCCATTACCAAAATCAAATGATCCAACCCTGGAACTAATAATCTGCCCCTGTGGTGAATTCGCATTTAGTTCTTCAAGTATCCGTTGATAGTGATATAAGGTGCCTGTGCGGCTGGCATATTGAGAAAAATCACCTTCCGCAGAAAGCGAATGTGCCCAGCCATGACGCAAATGATTGGCCCAGAAGCCGTCAACAGACTGATTATAAGACAACACATTGTCAGGTAGGTACGGATCATAGTCGGAATGCATATGTACACCATATTCATGACCTTGCTTGGCCTGCTCTGCCACGGAAGTCTTGATGGCATTAAGAACCTTCGGCCACTCGCCAGTTGTTGATTTTGTTGCTGCCCATTCAGCGGCTTTTATGGCCGGCCAGGCAATATAATGACTCCATTTAGCCCCATATTGCTGAGCAATGGCATTCATCTTTTCCGCTTTATTGATCAATTGTACCGAGAACTCCTGAGGATCAAGCCACCCGTTGGCATTGCCCCAAGCTACCGGATATCCGGCAGAATCCATGGGTTCTAGATCATCAGTCATGACATAGAAAATTCTTCCCGGACGTGGATCAGTCACCGCAATAGCCACTTCCTCAGCCTGTTCACTGCCGTTAACACTAAATTTAACCGGCCAAGGCTTGTTAAGATTGACAGCATCAGGCCGCTGCGCCTTAACCCGCCAGGTTAGAACGCGCTTTTCGCCTGGAGCCATATTCTCCAGAACTTGTTCAGCCGGACTTTGCGCTATAATACCAAAACCATAGGGCTCCAGCAGTTTTATCGCACTGTCAGGCATGGTCTGATTGCTGTTATTGAGCACTTCGGCTTCAACAACGAAAACCTCTCCCTGTTTCGCCTTGAGCTGCTTGACCTGGGGAGTAACCCGTATCGCCTTACTAATATCAGAAAACAATTCCATTTTTTCTACTAAGGCATGCTGGCCGCGAGACACTTCGATACTGAGACGGTAGCGTACACCTTGTGCATAGTGAATGCCGCCAAGCTGCTGTTCCAGCACATTTTGAATATTATAGGCAGCCTCAATCCACTGCCCCTTGTAGTTCGCATCATAGCGCGCATCAATCCATTTATTTCCCGGACTAGCAGCAGGCAATTCACCGGTATAAACCCAGCCAACGGTATGAAGCGTCTGACCTTGTTCGCCAATGACTGCAAGCTTGATTCGTCCGATTCCCTGAGTAGACAAAAACTGTACTTTAAAATCAGAGAGCGCCGTGATATCGGCATTGACCTCACGGAAATATTCAAGTGATCCAGCATGATTGGCAGCAAGCTCAATATATTGCCGCCCGCTGCTATCACTTGCCAATACCCGGTACAGATTCCCTTGACCACGCTCGACAATGCCGCCAGGCATATCCACACTCTGCACCTCGCCCGGTGTACGGGGCGTCAATCCGGCCAATGGCTGCAGCTCAGATTTGGCACAACCACTGACGAGTACATTGATAATTAGTCCTACAAGAACAACCCATATCTTTATCATCGAAACCTCTACCTCAATTCGCCAAACCCAACGGCCACTGAATCAATGTTGCTCCGGCCATAAAAACTAAAATAAGCACCGATGCAATCATAAACAGTACTGGAGTCAATAAGACTAGCACCGCTTTAGTCCGGGAAATTTCATAAGCACCGCTAATGGCCAATACTTCCAGCGATATTGTCCAAAGAGCAATCACAACGCCTGTCCCCCCTAAGAACAACGGTGCAACAGCCGCAGGCAGCCATGTTGCTAGTACCCAGAGCGGTACAATGAAAATTCTGGGGAAATGGGCAAAGCCCAAAGCAGCCAGCAGTCCAACTGCAGATCCACGTCCCCCAAGCAGTTCGGCACATAAATGCCATACTGCTGTGCCAATCAGCCATACTGCCACACTGCCAATAGCCTGTGCCACCATGATAAAGCCAACCGAAGTGGGGGAACCGGTTACCTGCATTCCTAAATAAATAGCCCACATTGGTACAAATACACAAACCAAAAAGACAACCAGAGCCGAGCTTAATTTCGCTTGATTGGCAATTCTTCCTAAAGCTGCTCGCGGCTGAAACATAACATCATAAATATCCTCTAATATTGTTTCCATAGCATCACCTACCATTTTTCCGGAATAGCCAGCGGAGCAGCGATTGGCAATTGATTTTCCATTGGTCTCAATAATTTATTCAGTATTTCCAATTTATCATTGCCGCCAAATAACATAGTCCAAGGGCTATTTTTACCATATTCCTTAATTTCTGGTTTCCCCTTGATCCCAGCCAATTGAACTGTACCATCAATGGCATCATACATATTGCCCAATTCATCGACGAGTCCCAGTTCTTTGGCCTGATTACCAGTATAGATCCGGCCATCAGCGAGTTGGCGTACCCGGTTAGGATCCATCTTCCGGCCTTCGGCTACCACGGTGACAAATTGACTATACATATCATCCACCATAGCCTGAATAATAGCCCGTTCCTCTTCAGTCATGGTCCGGTCAGGAGATAAGATATCTTTGTGAGGTCCACTCTTAATTTTTTCTTGCCGGACACCAATCTTCTTATATAATTCTTCCCAATTGGCATAAGGCATATAAACGCCGATACTGCCAGTCAGCGTTGCAGGATTGGCATAGATTTTATCTGAGCACGCTGCCAGCCAGTAGCCGCCCGATGCAGCTACATCACCCATGGAAGTGACCACTAACTTACCAGTATCCCGGATTTTTTTAATTTCCTCGCCAACTTCCTGCGAAGCGGGAGCGCTGCCGCCAGGACTGTTAATCCGCAAAATAATGGCTTTAACACTTTTATCGTCCCGAGCTTCATGCAATTGTTTAATGATGTAATCAGTTCCTCCATATTCACTAAACAGACTGCTTTGCCCGCGGCCGCCCATAATAACCCCATCAACGTAAATAATGGCGATCTTGTCGGCGGCAACATTGCGGCGTTTATTAAACGCCGGTCCGGCAAAAGTCAATACACACAGTGAAATGATCACAATAACTGCTAAAATAAACACCACTGTCTTTTTGTGCATATACAGCCTCCTTTTATTTTGTAGTCTTATTTTGCCCGGGCATTCAGGAATCACTCAAAAAAAGTGCTGGTTCAGCCGGGCTAAACAGTTAAAAAGAAAACTGTTGGAATGTCCAACAGTTTTGATTGACTACTTCTTATTGTTCAGAGCAGCTTTGACGAAATCTCTGAATAATGGGTGCGGATTGGTTGGACGTGATTTGAATTCAGGATGAAATTGTGTACCAACAAACCAAGGATGATCCTTAACTTCGACAATTTCTACCAACCGACCGTTTGGCAAAACACCACCGATAACTAAGCCGCATTCTTCTAGTTTATCACGGTAAACATTATTGAATTCAAACCGGTGACGATGCCGCTCATAAATAATTTCTTCTTTATAAGCTTCACAAGTCAGTGTTCCATCAGTAACCTTACATGGATACACGCCCAGACGCATCGTGCCGCCTTTAGCTTCAATAGCCACTTGATCTGGCATTAGGTCAATAACCGGATAAGGTGTATCCGGATTAAACTCGCTGCTGTGCGCATCCTTCAGATTACAGACATTACGGGCAAACTCAATGACAGCACATTGCATACCAAGGCACAACCCAAAAAACGGCACTTGGTTTTCCCGCGCAAATTGAATGGCTTTAATTTTTCCTTCGACACCGCGATCACCAAAACCGCCAGGTACCAAGATCCCGTCAACATCGCCAAAATGAGCTGCCATATCGGTATCAGGAGCTTCGATATCCTCGGAATTAATCCATTTGATATTGATGGCTGTTTGATTGGCAATCCCCGCATGACGCAGCGATTCAGTAACACTCATATAAGCATCCTGCAATGCCACATATTTGCCGACTACGGCAATGGTAACACAGCTGGAAGGATAAACAATCTTGTCCACCATTTCCCGCCACGCTGCCATGTCGGCAGCGCCAGCTTCAATCTGGAGCTTTTCCATAGCAATCCGGTCAAGACCTTCATCCTGCATCATTAACGGCACTTGATAAATGCTGGCCGCATTTTTATTTTGAATAACCGCATTAACATCAATATCGCAAAATAAGGCTAATTTTTCGCGCATCTCAGGAGAAATTTCATGTTCAGTACGACATACAATAATATCCGGATGAATACCAATACTGCGCAATTCTTTTACACTATGCTGAGTTGGTTTAGTTTTAAGTTCACCAGCTGCTGAGATATAAGGTACCAGTGTTACGTGAATATACAACACATCATTACGGCCAACTTCTTTTTTCACTTGGCGAATGGCTTCTAAGAAAGGCAAGCTCTCAATATCACCAACAGTTCCGCCAATCTCAGTAATGACAACATCAGCATTGTCTTCTTTAGCAACACGATAAATGCGTTCTTTTATTTCATTGGTAATATGAGGAATGACTTGAACAGTACTGCCCAAATAATCGCCTTTACGTTCTTTATTAATCACAGACCAGTAAATTTTACCGGCAGTAACATTTGAGCTTTTGCTTAAGTTTATATCAATAAATCGCTCATAATGACCTAAGTCCAGGTCAGTCTCGGCGCCGTCTTCTGTAACAAATACCTCACCGTGCTGGTATGGGCTCATAGTACCAGGGTCAATATTGATATATGGATCAAACTTCTGAATGGTAACCTTGAGGCCGCGGCTTTTAAGCAACCGTCCCAAAGAAGCCGCTGTGATGCCTTTACCAAGCGAAGAAACAACCCCCCCGGTAACAAAAATATACTTTGCCATAAAATATCCTCCTAAAATTGCTCTTGCAGTATTATCGCCACGCAGGTAATCCTGAATTATACCTGCCGGTTTTACGGTATTTTGTCTCAAAAACACGCCAATAATTTTATCCTTTTTTACCGCTTTGTGTCAAGCATTTATTCTGGCTCGCCAGCTTCCGCAGTAGCAGCAACATAATCTTGCTGGATTTCTTCTAATAAGCGCTCACGCCGTCTGGTTGTAGGAACAGCAGTAGAACTTGCTTCATCAGCACCGGCACGGCGGCTGTTTTGCGGTGACCAGTCAGCCAATCCCCACATGCCTTTGCCCATATGAGCAAACCGGCTATCCATATTGATCTGAGTATGAATTTCCGAGATGGCATGTGAAAGCGAATGAATTGGTTTGGCTTTAAGATCTAATACCTGATTAATCAATTCACGAAAATACATGGCCTGACCTGATTGTCGCAAAATTTGATAGGCGATATCAACTTCCGCAGCCTGTTTAATATTGTCTAACATAATGAAATCCCCTCCATACAAATATTAGAACATGGGCTTACGCCTCAGCATTACAAAACATGAGTTATATATCACTTGGGTTTATTTACTTTGCTAATATTCACCACACCGTAATTTTTACCTTTTTTACGGTTACATCTTTTCTGGTGCGGTAATCCCTAAAATCGTTAAGGAATGACGAATCGTGGTTTGAACGGCTGTCGCCAGTGCAAGCCGGGCTGTAGCCAGTTCAGGTTCAACACCGACAATGCGGCATTGGTTGTAGAAAGCATGAAATAAGCTTGCCAATTCGTGGGCATAACGCGCAATACGATGCGGTGCCCGTTCCAAAGCGGCATAGGAAATTTCGTCAGGATATTCTCCCAGCTTTTTAATAAGATCGACTTCAAACGGTGTGGTCAAAACACTCAAATCGGCTTCTGACCAGTTGTTATTAATGCCGGCCTCAGCTGCCTGACGGAAAATGCTGGAGATACGGGCATGTGCGTATTGAATATAATAAACCGGATTTTCATTGGACCGGGATTTAGCCAAGTCCAGGTCAAAATCAAGCTGACTGTCTATTGAGCGCATAATAAAGAAAAAGCGGGCTGCATCTCGACCAACTTCTTCGATTAATTCGGTAAGGGTCACACTTTGACCAGTCCGTTTGGACATTTTGACAAGCTCACCGTTTTGATACAGACTGACCATTTGCAAAATAAGTACTTCCAGCATATCCGGCGAATAGCCGAGTGCTGCGATCGCAGCTTTCACCCGGCAAATATAGCCATGATGGTCGGCACCCCAGATATTAATCAGGGTATCAAAACCGCGTTCAGCTTTATCACGGTGATAGGCAATATCAGCAGCCAAATAAGTTGGAATGCCGTTTTCCCGAATGACTACCCGGTCTTTGTCATCCCCACAGGCTGTTGACTTAAGCCATAAGGCGCCATCCTGTTCATACATATTGCCATTAGCTTTTAATATGTCGCAGGTTTCGGTAATAGCACCACTTTGGTGCAGCGTCCGCTCGCTAAACCATACATCAAAATCAACATTGAAAGCTTGCAAATCTTCTTTTAAGGCAGCCAGTTTCTCTTGCAGCGCCAGCTCTTTAAAGATAGCCAGCCGCTCAGCTGCATCCATGTTCAAATATTGATCACCATCATGCTGAATAATCCGCTGGGCAGTATCAATAATATCCCGGCCATGATAACCGTCAGCCGGAAATTCTCCTGCCTGGCCTAATAATTCCAAGTAGCGGGCATTGACTGAAGCCGCTAAATTATCAATTTGATTACCAGCATCGTTGATATAGTATTCGCTTTGCACATCATAGCCAGCTGTTTTAAGCAAATTAGCCAATGCGCTGCCAACTGCTGCACCCCGGCCATGTCCGACATGCAGCGGTCCGGTAGGGTTGGCACTCACAAATTCAACTTGAATGCGTTTTCCGGCACCTGCCGAGGTATTGCCATATTCGCTGCCTTTAGACAATATGGCAGCCAGCATATCATATAACCAATCCGGTTTTAAATAAAAATTAATAAATCCGGGACCGGCAATTTCAGCTTTCGTAAGCCATGCCTCGTTGAGACGCTCGACAATAGCTTCAGCAATGGCACGAGGTTTGCTCCGGGCAGCCCGGGCAGCCTGCAGGGCAAAATTAGTGGCATAATCGCCAAATTCCTTCTGCGGCGGCACTTCTAAAATGACTGCAGGCAATTCATCAGCATGAAAAGCCCCGTCAGCAATAGCCTGCCGCGCGGCTTTGATCACTGCGTTATGTAATAGTTCCTTAATATCCAACGCTCATTTCCTCCTGGTCTGAAACCTTCTTAATTAACGGCATTGCACACATTATTATCTGCACAAATTTTTATATACAAATGATTGGCACTCTGCCATTGTCCGTCTACCACCAGCTCATAGCCGATATCAATAGTACCTGAAGCGGATCCAAAGCTTATATCTAAATTGTTGGTTAAAATGGTCAAAGTCATGTCTCCATAAGGTGTACGGTATAAGCTGGAACTAGACTCCTGCAATTTAAACTGTTGAGTATGCTCCACTTGTCCTTTGCGAACCAGCGTCACACAATCCTCACCAACTTTAAGCAGAGTTGCCGTTCCTTCCATACCAGTCGACTCACTATCTTGATAACTGATATAATTGATACCATTTTTAAGATAGTGTCTCCCAACAGTTAATAATTCAATGCGATTTTCTTCGCCATAAACATCTTTTTGGGTGCCGACCACCGAAACTATAACTTTATTCATATAGACTCTCCTCTGCAACATGAATATATTATAGCGTAATGCTCTAACATTGCCAACCATCTTAAACAAAACTTACATTCGTTCTGCTCCACGAGACAAATAGCAATACAAAAAACCGTAGCGCCGCTATCCGTGCGTTCCGGACAAACGGCGCCTTTTGTGGAAAACTGCTTCTTACAGCTTTCCGGTAGTATTTTATGCGAAAATCGAGGTAAAAATTCAGCTAGGACTGCTATATTTATACAAAAACTACTATTTTTTATTAAAAATTGTCACAAGCTCAGTGGTTGATGTCTGAACAGATTCAACCATTCCGATGATGTCTTGCATCGCGCGGGCTTGTTCATTGGTAATTTCAGCCGATTGATTAATTCCATCAATAACTTTTTGAATGGCGGCCTGAATTTCCTGAAGAATGACATTAATTTTTTCGGTAGCATCAGCACTATTTTGAGCCAGCTTTTGCATTTCCTGAGCAACAACCGCAAACCCGCGGCCATGAATACCTGCGCGAGCTGCTTCAATAGAAGCATTCAGACTAAGCAGTTTGGTCTGTGTGGCAATCCCACGGCTCATATCCAGAATTTTGCCGGTATCTTTAACCTTTTGGGCCGACTCATTGGAAACCCGGACCACATTATCAGTAGTTGCTGCAAGTTCTTCGGACGATGCTGAAATCTCCTGCACGGCAGCTGCTGCCTGCTGAACATTCTCTGAAACTTGATCGACGACTTTGGCAACCGCTTGTTTTTGAATTTCTTCTTTGACCCGATAGCCGACGATGGTTGCTGCTACTTGTGTCAGCGGTTTAACTACCTCGACTGCACCGGTAATCCCGAAACACCCTACCCGCGTACCATCAACAGTAATCACACAGCTATATCCCTCACGTACTTGTGAGTTTTGTGCTGCCTCTTGCGCAGATACGGCATACTCATCCATTTGGCCTTGCATGATTCTTTGAGCTCCGCTGTGAACTGCGCCAATCCGGCTTCCACCTACAGTATCAGCAATAATTGTGCCATTGTCACTGCACACAATCATATTATAGCCTGTTTTTCCTGCTACAAACTTTACAATCTCCGCTGCCAATTCTGAACTAATCTTATATTCAGCCATTCCCG
This sequence comes from Sporomusaceae bacterium FL31, assembly GCA_003990955.1. Taxonomy (GTDB): domain Bacteria; phylum Bacillota; class Negativicutes; order DSM-1736; family Dendrosporobacteraceae; genus BIFV01. The sequence goes on along the minus strand of BIFV01000018.1, from coordinate 55,539 downwards.
CACCCTCACTTTTATCTACCTATATAATTTATCTTCTTCAAAGCATCATTCGACAACCGCACCTAAACTCCTGCCAATTATTGACGAAAAGCCGTAGCGCCGTTTACTCAACTGAGTAAACGGCGCCTGTTAGGATGAGGTGTCTCTCAACTGCCTCTCCACTAATAATATATGCAATGCTGTGTAAAAAATTTACTGTATCGGTAAATAGTACAACTCAATAGCCAATAATTAACAAACTGTCTATATAGCTAAAAATTCGTTCTATTTTGCAAAGACGTTTAATTGTATTATTGTAAAATTCACTGCTGTTTTGCTGTCCCTGCCGTACAACCGGTACCATCAGCACACCATGTCTAATCACCGATGACTCAGCAAATTTGCAAATATTTTTCCAGATATTATTAATTTCACCTTTTTCCACTTCAACGGCAATTTGTAACTCAGGATGAAAGAAATCAACCTCAAAATTTAAGCCGCGGCGAAAAAGATTTTCATATTGCCGATTGGTCACAGAATGCATATAGCCAAGCTGACGCATATCGTTCACAATAACTTTTTCGGCTTCGATACTTTTTCGAAATGGAGTATTCCGTATTTCAGCCAACGGGCTGCTATTATTGATGACTACCTGACAAAGATTCTTTTCACTGGGATTGTACTCGACTTTATATAAATATTGGCGCGGCGGATATTCGAGCAATGGTACGGTTTGCAGTATAAGCGCCTCCCTTCCTGGCAACTAACAAAGCATTCATTACTGAATGCTTTGTTACGAATCACTATATTGCTTATTGATATAACTGTTTAACTTCAGCGCCTACATAGTAATGATTCAAAATAAACTGGGCATTTTCTCCTTGTTTGGCATATGTGTATGCGCCCCACTGGCAAAGCCCTACTCCATTTCCCCAACCTAAGCCTTTAAAGGTGAAATCCTTACCATCATAGGTCATATCGGTAATCAGTGTTGATTTTAAGCGGTCAAAGCCAACTGCTTTACGAAACTCGGCGCCATAAACTTTTTTATTGCCTGCCCCGATAAACAAGATTCGGCCTGATGGACCCTTTTCCAAGATTTTAATGTCACCAGGATTGCCATTGTAACCAACGGCTGAAGCCACTTGTGAACCGGGAATTTTTACTGTCCAGGATTTTATGTTATCAGGCGCATACTCAAAGCAGTTATCACTAACTGGCTGAAAGTACGGAGCCGGGTGAGGAATCTCTTTAGGAAAGCTTTCGTCTTTGGTGGCCGCAATTTGACCATTGCAGGAACTGTAGATGGCATTAACCAAGCTCCCGGCATAGAGCAATACTTGTCCCCGTGTCCGTTTCACGGCTTCCCGAACATTGTCATTGACCTTCTCTGGAGCAAACGCCTGCAATTCTTCTTTGGAAGTACTGACATCGGCGTTATGCAGCCGCCTGATTGTTCCGGCTTCAATGGCATTGATTGTCAATGTCCGTGACGCTACAGCTTGTGCTGCCAAGGCTTCAATCGGCCATTCTGGCTGCATTTCCTGAGCGATAACACCTTCAATATATTTTTCCAGCGGCATACTTTCAATAGTCCCTCGATCTGCCCGCCAAACTTTGACAACAGGCTCTGACTTATATTTACTGCTATCAAACTGCGGTACGCCAGGAATAGGCTCAACCTTTTGTTCTGGTACCGGCTGCTGCGGTGCCTGCTCCATAGGGGCCGGCGCCGGCATCTCCGGAGTCGGTTTCGGGGCAGGAGGACGCAATAGTGCATAGGCTCCCACAATGAATAGGATGACAATTACGGCAATGATTGCAACATTTGAGTTCTTATTATTCAGCATACACTCCCACCTCAGTAGATATTATGTTTAGTAAACTTGCTTTTTATTCAGCTTATTTTTCCACTGACCACAAATCAACAGTAACTCGCTTATTAGATTCAAAGGCTCTAATGAGAATAGCTTGCCGGGTATTGTTCATAAACCGGAAATCCTTATCCGTATAGACTGTCGCATCCTTGCCAGCTGGAACATAGTCCACCGGCTGCGAATGTGGGTGCCTTTCCGTAATAGGTAGCCCAGCGGCTAAAACCGCATTGTATAGTGTCGAAGATACCTGACACATGCCGCCACCGGTTTCTTCTTCATACCTTCCGCCAGCAGCAAAGATGCCCGCTTCTTTAAAGCCGCGCTCAGCAGTGGGTTCGCCGGTTACACGATTAAAAGAAAACTCTTGACCGGCTTCAAGCAAAAAATTATTAATTAAGTCAGTGGTTAGCCGGATATTGTGCAATCGATTGGGATTAGCATCAAGCACACGGGTGGTATAGCCGCCAGTTCTGATTGCCCTGTGAAGTTTTTCAGTGCTGATGAGGGGCTGTATTTCATCATAAACCAACTCAACGTTTGTATCAGGCTGAGCAGCTAACACTTGTGTGAGGCTGGCAGCAACGTTAAGCAGGCGTCCATTCCGCCCTGGTTGAATCTGCCCCTGATTGTCAAATCCGGCATTGACTGGCGGCTGATATTGTTCGACAGCTAGTTTGTGAAGCATGCTGCTCAGATCGTCTTTTGAATAATCACCAACCAGACTTTCAGCAATTCGAACCCCTGGAGCCACTTGTTCGATTCCTAATTTACGGACTGCTTTGTCTGGTGAACAGCCACTTAGGCCATAAATCAGCATTACAAGCAAAAAAATTACTTTTATCCAGCTACTAATATTCATAAGGCTTAATAAGTCCTTTTTATTATTTGAGAAGCAGCACGTTATGATAGCCTCGATCATAGGATGGCATTGCGACTTTCAGCAAATAGGGGAGTGAAATTATGTGTATACCAGCGCACATCTTACTCCAGGCTACCGGCATTACCTGTAACTCCCGGGACGTAAAACCAGGTTATATCTTTGTGGCCATTCATGGCCGGGCTACGAATGGAAATTTATTTATTCAGGATGCACTCTCCCGCGGAGCCATAGCCGTCGTAACCGATGAAGGCGGCACATGCCAATCAGCACTTCCAATATTTCAGGTTGATAACGCCCGTCAGGCTTTGGCCCAATTAGCCGCAGAATATTATGGCCATCCATCACGGAAACTGCAGTTAATCGGGGTGACAGGTACAAATGGAAAGACAACGATCACAGCTATGTTGGAACATATATTTTGCCACTACGGTTTAACAGCCGGATTGATTGGCACTGTACAAGTCAATTTGGGCAAAGCTTCGCTTCCCAGTACGCTGACCACACCTGATGCCGCAACATTGCAATACTATTTGCGCCAAATGTGTCAAAACAGCGTCACCCATGCTGCTATGGAAGTATCGGCGCAAGGCATTGATATGCACCGTGCTGATCATGTGAACTTTTCCTGTGGCATTTTAGCAAACATCAGTCCTGATCATTTAGATTTTCATGGTGACTATACCGCCTATATTGCTGCAAAGAAGAAATTTCTTAACCTACTAACCCCAACCACACCGCTGATTGTCAATGGGGACGATTGCTGCTGCAGGGACATAGCGTCGCACTACACCGGACCCGTGTTTAGTGTCAGCTTATCCAGCTCAAACGCTGATCTTAGGGCCAATATGCTTACTACAACAGCGTATGGCAGCCGGACTCTTATGACTGTTCAGAATGATCTTCTATTGGCAGGCTCAAGCCTTTCGGCAAAAACTTTTGAACTCAGGCTTTCTGTACCAGGCCGCCACAACGTGGAAAATGCCTTATTGGCAATTGCTGCAGCCCGACTGGCTGAGATTCCTCTCAATAACATTTGCACAGCCCTAGTTGAGTTTAAAAGCGTCGACCGCCGAATGACAATATTTCATTTAGAGGGACGCACCATTATTGACGATACGGCTTTAAACCCAGGCAGTATTGCCGCGGTTTTCGATACAATTAGTCACTTACGCTATCGCCGTCTGATTGTGGCCAATGCCATTCGCGGCAATCGCGGTCAGGCAATCAATGCCGTCAATGCCGCTACACTAGCCAACCAGCAGCGTCAGCTTCCCTTTCACCTGATTGTTACCACAGCGGCTGATTATGTGAGTCACCCTGACAAAGTTTCGGCTGACGAAGAGGCAGCTTTTATCCAAGCACTCGATGATGCGGACGCCGCTTATGCCTTTACCGAAACATTGCCTGACGCCCTGAAACTGGCTTTTGATTCGAGCCTTCCTGGCGACCTGCTTGTCTTATTGGGAGCGCAAGGCATGGATGAGGGGCGCCGGTTACTAACACAATTAATTCCTAAATCCTGGGCCAATCCTGCACTTACTTCAGTCCGGCCATTACTATAGAGCTTCTTTCTGCAAGAAAAAACTTTGCAATCATAAGCAGCATGTGTCATTTAGTATATCCAAAAAATAAAAAGACTCATAAACCATTTGGTTTATGAGTCTTTTAGCTTTAAGCTTTTAGCGAACAATCACTGAAACGCCGTCCGGCACAACAGTATAGCGTGCATCTGGACCAGCAATGGCTTCAGCCATTGCCATGGCTTCAGGCAAAGTTTTAGCGACTTTCATTTCCATGTCAGTAATTAATTTTGGATCGCATTCATCAGATACCAAAATTACAGTATGTTTAAGTAAAACCCGGGCTAAAACTTGCGCTTCCCATTGGTCAGCAATGGTATGCTCAGGTTCAATCGCCATGATTTTATCCATGACATCACGGGCGCCTTTTGATTCAGTAAACCAACGGTAAAAAGCGTCGCCACCATGGCCATCATTGCATGCAGCACAAATAATGATAACGCCGCCCGGCTTGCAAGTGGCTTCCGCTGCTGTCATACCCTTTACGGCCTGATAAATGTTTTGATCCAGCGGGTATCCGCCATTGGAGGTAATAACGATATCGGCTGGCTTGGCTTGCACAGCCGCCAATTCTCCCGCAAATTTCGTGCCTTGAATATGAGCTTGTTCAAGATCGCCGGCAAAAGCTTTAATGATTTTTTTATCTGCATCAATGATAACATTGACAATAAAAGCAAGCTTGGCCGTTTTAGCGGCATGAAGCATATCAATATGAATTGGATTGCCTTCTAAATTACCAGTCCGTGCTTTCTCATGAGCAATAAAGCGGGAATTATGATTTGCCAAAACAGTGACTTTACTGACTACGCCAGGTAAAACGCTTTTCCGGCCGCCGGAGAAGCCAGCAAAGAAATGAGGCTCAATGAAACCTTCGGAAATCAGCAAGTCAGCCTCAATAGCCAGTTTATTGATGACAATATCGCCGCCAGACGGCAATTTACCGATATTGACCATAATATCCGGGTCAAATGCATTGTGAATGACAATTTTTTCATTCGCAACAATATCTTCGCCAAATTTGCTAATGAGTTCTTCTTTGGTTGTTAAGCGATGGAATCCAGTAGCAATTAAGAAAGTGATATCAGCCTGAGGGTTGCCAGCGCGGATCTCATCCAGCATGACTGGTGCCATAATTTTACTGGGTACTGGTCTGGTGTGATCACTGGCGATTATGACGATTTTATTTTTTCCCTTCACTAAATCACGCAGTCGCGGTGATCCGATCGGGTTTTCTAATGCTTGCTGGACTAACTCAATTTCACCGGCTTCAGGATGATAGTGATGAGCTTTTGACTCCAGAACACCTTCAAGTTTTTGGTCCGGCACATTTGCAAGCAAGTAAGATCTGCCGTACGGGATTTTAATTTCTGCCATATGAACCTCTCCTTTTTCAGCATAAAACTTACAATGCTGTCAGTTTTAATCTTACAATACTATATTATCATACTTTACCAATAAAATCTAAATTTACTTCAATAAAATCAGATAAATTATTAATTTACTAAAGAATGCTTTATTATTCATGCATTTAGATAAGCCACCATTTATTTTAGGAAAAAAACAGCCTGTCTACAAATACATCTTTCATGTACCTAGACAGGCTGCTGTTTCCTATGAAAATTTGCCCAGTGAGGTAATAACAAATTTCTCAACCATTTTTACCGGATGATAGCTTTGCTTAGCTTTGCGCAGTCCGGGAATCCCCATATCTTCTTCACGATTGATATATTCCATACCGCTCCAGCTGTTTTGACAAAAATCTTGATTAATAGCGGCATAAACGCCCTTAACATCTGGGTTAGCTTTTTCAACATGAATGACTGCGGTATCACGATTCAGCCGTTCACCAAAGCTAAATGCCTCTACTTTCCCTCCGATGGTGATGACTCCACCGGTTAGCTGAAGTACCGAAAAATTATTCAGTACTTCAATGATGGCATTTTTCTCGGCTAATAGCAGTGGGTCTTTATAACAGCCGCGTTTTTTACACCATTCAACTGTGTTATCAATACACTGCCCAATTAATTCGTCCGTCAAGGGCAGATATTGGTAGTCACTATAATTCTTTCGAAAACTATTGACATGATTTTTCTTGGAATGATAGCTGCGCCCTTTAAGCTCAATTAAATCTTGTGCCCGATAAACGTAATCATAATTATCCCGGTCACTGGCAATGTCAAATATTCCCGGCATTTCCTGACCAATCAATGTCGCGACTGACGCTTCCACGCCCTGCATCATGAAAGGCAGCTCGAGTTCGGCAAAATAGCTGCGCCATCTTTCAATGGCTTTAACCACCCCTTGCTGCGGCCCAAATGGTTGAAGAACAAATTTATGATTACCCCAGGATGCCCGGATATATAAAAAATCTTCTTCAATGGCCCATTCAATCTGGTAGGCATTGCGCCACATAAATAGATTGGTGAAATTAAAATGGGCATTTTCGTAGTATTGTTGTTGAAAGAACTCATCAAAAACGGGCTTATCCTGTATTTGAATCTGACGGAAATTAATAAAAATCCCTCCCGTTGAACCTATTCCAAAAACTAATCTAAATTATACCAGTTAATTTGCCGACTCACAAATAAAAGCCAAAAGATGCACAATTGTGTAATTTATTAATTTTCAGTTAATGGCAGGATTTTACTATTACTGTGCAGTAATTATGTTTTGCAATTACTTTGTTATATTATACGTCTACTACACGAATGTTGCTATGGAGGTGAGCAAAATTTCTCAACATAATCCGTTAGCACCCCCAGGAACTCCAAACGCTATTTTGCAGCAGCTTCAATTTGAGAATGCGCTTGCAGCCGAAATAGACATGGAAAACTTTGCGCTAACCGATCTGATCAGCATTGAAGAATTGCAGCAAATCCAGGATATTTGCGCCAATACTTTTGGCATTGCTTCCATTCTTACTAAAGTGGATGGCCAGCCGATTACGCGGCCCAGTAATTTTTGCCGGGTCTGTGAATTGGTACGCACAACGGAGAAAGGGCTGGATAATTGTATTAAATCGGCCCGCCATATCGGAAACAAAGCTCATGAATTACTAGAGCCCACCTATGAGCGCTGTTTAAGCTGCGGCTTTATTGATGCCAGTGCACCTCTCATTGTTGCTGGTAAGCATATTGCCAACTGGGTTTTTGGTCAGATTAACCATAGTGAAGTCGACGTCGCCACCATTCGGAAATATGCGGTCGAAATAGGCTTGTGTCCTGACGTATTAGCCAGTGCTCTAGCCAAAACCCATGATATTCCCTTGCATCAATTCAGCAATTATATCAAGGTGATCTGGTTATTGGCTCAGAAGCTGTCCACACTGGCTTATAACAACCTGCGGTTATCGAAAGATAATATGAACTTGCTGCTGGCAGAGCAGGCGATTAAACAATTAAATAAAGATCTAGAAAATCGCATCTGGGAATATGAGGCCGCAAATAATGAGCTGCAGGATACACTGGCTACTTTGCAAGAAACTCAGGCCCAGCTTATTCAGCAAGAGAAAATGGCTTCCCTTGGCAATCTGGTAGCAGGCATTGCCCATGAAATCAATACGCCTCTAGGCGTCGGGGTTACAGCCGCCTCCTATCTGGAGCAACAAACACAAACGGTTGCCGAACTATTTCACAGCAGTCAGATCAAACGATCCGATTTTGAAAAATACCTGCATTCTACCATTGATGCGACAAATATCATTTTATTAAATCTGCAGCGGGCTTCCGAATTAATCACCAGCTTCAAACGAGTGGCGATTGACCGTGTTAGTGAAGAACGCCAGATATTTAATGTGAAGAATTATATTGGTGCCATTATTCTCAGTCTGCGTCCTAATCTTAAGAAAGCCAATCATAACATTGTCATTCATTGTGATGATTTCCTCGAACTGGACAGCTATCCTGGCGCCATATCACAAATCATCACCAATCTAGTCATGAACTCCCTGATTCATGCTTATCCGGATGGAGAGCAAGGCACGATTATCATTGATGTCAAACTCACACCCGATCAGTTTACGCTAATTTTTTCCGATGATGGCGTTGGAATTGCCGAACAAAACATGAAGCGAATATTTGAACCTTTTTTCACCACCCGCCGGGGTAAAGGCGGCACAGGTCTTGGTCTGAATATCCTCTATAATCTGGTGACTCAAACTTTAGCAGGCAGCATTGAATGCCGCAGTCAAGTAGGCCATGGCACCAGCTTTATAATCAAACTGCCGGTACTAATTGGAGGTACACCATGAGCAAGTTACAGCAAACCGATGAGTTATGTTTCGCGGCCGAGGAGCCTACACCTGCTTCCAACCCTGCCCCTGCATTACCGCTGAATGCGAGCAACTGGAAAATTCTCATTGTTGATGATGAGTCTTCCGTGCATGCGGTGACTAAATTAGCGTTGCAAAATTTTAAATTCGCTGGTCAAAGTCTTACCTTTTTCAGTGCCTATTCGGGCGCTGAAGCCAAACTGCTTATTCAGCAGCATTCGGATATTGCCATGATTCTCCTTGATGTTGTGATGGAAACTGACGATGCCGGGTTAGAGGTAGCCCGGTTTATTCGCGAGGATTTAAAAAATCCTTTTGCCCGTATCATCCTGAGAACTGGACAAGCTGGCCAAGCTCCGGAAGAAAAGGTAGTTCTCGAGTATGATATTAACGACTATAAGGAAAAAACCGAATTAACAGCCCGCAAGCTTTTTACCACCGTAATCTCTTCTTTGCGTGCTTACCGTGATCTTATGATCATTGATGCCAACCGCAAAGGCCTGGAGAAAATCATTGAAGCGTCAAGTACAATTTTTAAGATGCAGTCCATGACTAAATTTGTGTCTGGAGTTCTTACACAGCTCATTGCCATTTTGGGTCTGGATAAAAACTCGGTCTACTGCCGTGCATCCGGTTTCGCAGCAACGAAAAACGACGGCGAATTTTTAATATTGGCTGCTACCGGCGATTATCAGAATGCAGTCAATAAAAAAATCAACGAGGTTTTGCCTGCAACATTACAAGAAGAATTGAATCTGGTATTTCAGGCTAAAGACAGTAAGTACTTTTCCGATCATTTTATCGGCTATTTCAATAGCAGCTTAGGATCAGAAAGCATTATTTATCTACAAGGCCTGAATGATCTTGATGAAATGAGCAAAGATTTGATCAGTGTCTTTTTTACCAATGTGTCTACTGGTTTTGATAATCTTTATTTGAATCAGGAATTGTCGGATAATCAGGCTGAACTCTTGTTTACGCTCGGAGAAATTGCCGAAATTCGTTCACAGGAAACAGGCAATCATGTCAAGCGCGTTGCCAAATATTCTAAACTGCTGGCCTTAAAATATGGCCTAAGTACCGAAGAAGCAGAAGTTCTAAATTTAGCATCATCCATGCACGATATTGGCAAGCTGGCTATCCGGGATACCATATTGAATAAGCCTGGCGAGCTGACCCCTGAAGAATTTAATATCATTAAGACACATGCCTTAGCTGGCTATCAACTGTTAAAAACTTCACGCCGTAAATTACTTCAGACCGCAGCTCAGGTTGCACTGCAGCATCATGAAAAATACAATGGTACCGGCTACCCTTATGGTTTAAAAGGTGAGGAAATTCATATTTATGGCCGCATTACAGCCATTGCCGACGTCTTTGATGCATTAAGTTCTGATCGAGTCTACCGCAAAGCCTGGCCGTTCGAAAAAGTATTGGATTATATTCAAGAACAGCGCGGCTGCCATTTTGATCCTGTTCTTGTGGATATATTATTTGATAACCTGGATGAATTTATCAAAATACGCGATGCTTGCGATGATGATTATAACGGTTGTATAATCTGCCAGCCATAAGAAGAGCCTTGAACGTCTAAAACGTTCAAGGCTCTTCTTTAGCTCATCTCTAAAATTTAAGAATGCCGACAGAATTTAAAAATACGATGAGTAACAAAGCCGGTGTTACATACCGCAATATAAAGTAATAGACATTAAGAATCGAATCGATGTGAAGACTGCCATGATTGGACAGTTCACGTTTAAGATCTTCTTTCTTAACTGTATAGCCAATAAAAATTGCGATTAGCAGACCACCAACAGGTAATAAAATATTAGAAGAAATGTAATCAAACCAATCGAAAAATCCGCGTCCCAAGAAAGTATAACTGCCTAATAAGCTGCTCTTATCAACCGACAAGGTGGCCAAAATACCAATTAAAGCAATAACAACCGCATTAATGACGGCAGCTTTAGGTCGTGCCACACCGCGTTCTTCGGTAAAATAAGCGAGCGGAACCTCTACCAGCGACAGCATCGCTGTTGTTGCCGCAATCGAAGTTAAAAAGAAAAAGGCAACTAATAACACATTACCAAACGGTATTTGTGAAAAAACCAGTGGAATGGTCATAAACAGTAATCCTGGCCCGGCACTTGGCTCCAGACCAAAGGAGAATACGGTAGGAAATATCGCAACCCCGGCTAACAAAGAGACCAAGGTATCTGACAAAGCAACCTTGGCAGCCGTACCAAATAAATTGTTATCTGCAGTAAAATAACTGCCATAAGTAATCATTGTCCCCATACCCAGAGAAAGCTTAAAGAAAGCCAATCCAAGAGCCGTCAATACAGCTGCGGCTGTCAGCTTGCTAAAATCAACCTGTAATAAAAAATTAAGGCCTTCACTAGCTCCGGGCAATGTTAACGCCCGAATATCACAAATAATAATCAGTACAAATAATAGCGGCATTAACGTTTTGGTGATTTTTTCGATACCGTCTTTTACTCCCATTGCCAGAATGGTAGCAACAACGCCCATAACAATAAACTGCCAGACAATGGGCGAAACTGGCCCCATAATCACATCACCGAATTGGGATTGAGCATTGGCCATCGTAATTCCCGCAAAATCGCCCTTAATGGCTTTAAATAAATAGAAATAAACCCAGCCAGCTACACAGCTGTAAAAAAACATAATCAGATAAGAGGATAATGCCCCCATGATCCCTATGTACTTCCAGCCAGTACCTGGTTTTAATTCTTCCAGAGCCCCAACAGCATTTTTTCTGGTTTTACGGCCAATATAGAATTCACTGACCATAATTGGCAAGCCAACAAATAAAATACACAGAAAATAGACTGCTAAGAAAGCACCACCGCCATATTGCCCGGTAAGATAAGGAAACTTCCAGATATTGCCCAGACCAACGGCTGACCCCAGTGTAGCAAAAAACACGGCTAAGCCTGACGAAAACGTTTCTCTTTTCACTTTTTCCACTCCCGCATGAATATTTAGTTTTTTTCAACGGTTACTTTTATACGTAGAATAGGCTACTCAAGCTTATTTTACCCGTAATCGGCCAAAACAAAACTGCTTGTCCTAAGGAGACACCGAAGGACAAGCAGTACGAATTTACCACATGGTGTTCAGAAACACTTTTTTTACGATAAGGTTTCCCTTCCACAGGATCAAAATTTGCTTGTTGTAGTCCGTGTACATACTAACAAATATAAGTCCACGTGTCAAGTACATTCAGGGCCAATACTGTACGGTTATTTACACAGACTGCTCACATCATTTACTTAAAGTAATGAATACCAGCCGCAAACAGCTGTTGATCTTTATTACCCGGTACATTAATGCCGATATTGCTGCCAATTCGCTCTGAATGCCCCATCTTGCCAAGCACTCGTCCATCCGGACTCAGAATCCCTTCAATGGCTTCGATTGAGCCATTGGGGTTGTACGGAATATCCAGTGAAGGGTTGCCAGAAAAATCAACATACTGTGTGGCGATTTGACCATTGGAGCGTAATTGCTCCACCATGGCGGAGTTGGCCACAAACCGTCCTTCTCCATGAGAAACAGCAATGCTGTGGACATCCCCCACTGCAGCAAGGTTGAACCAAGGTGATTTGTTTGACACGATTTTGGTTTGAACCATACAAGAAATGTGACGACCAATCTTATTATGTGTCAATGTTGGGCTGTCAGCGGTCAGGTCAGTAATTTCACCATAGGGTACCAAGCCCAGTTTAATTAAAGCCTGGAATCCGTTGCATATTCCCAGCATTAATCCGTCACGCTGCTGTAATAAACGCGTCACAGCAGCTTTTATCCGAGGATTACGGAACATTGCAGCAATAAATTTACCTGACCCGTCTGGTTCGTCACCAGCACTGAATCCACCTGGCAGCATAACAATTTGGGCAGCATCGATGCCTTTTGCAATGGCCTCAATGGACTGTTCCACCGCACTTGGTGTGAGATTCCGAATGACAAGAGTATCTGCCAAACCTCCGGCTTTCTCAAAGGCTCTGGCTGAATCATATTCGCAATTCGTACCAGGAAATACTGGAATAAAAACCCGCGGTTTAGCAAAACTCATGGCAGCTTTAGCTGGTGATCCAGCCTGATAAGGTTGATAAGCTGGCTTTACGCTGCTCAATTTAGTTTGAGTAGGGAATACTTTTTCCAGTGGCTTTTCCCAAGCTTGCTGGGCTTGTGCCAATGAAATGGCTGCATCGTGCAAGGTAATGACTGGCTCGGACTGAGTCGTACCGATTACTTTATGATAGACATCGCCAAACGCATTGTTTAATTCTGCATCAGCAGCAAGTTCTAGAACAAAAGATCCATAATCAGCCGCTAAAAGCTGTTCGAGTGCAACATCGGCTTGAATCTTAACACCAATCTGATTGCCGAACGCCATTTTACTCATAGCGGCCGCAATACCACCATTGCGGACAGTATGGGCGGCTAGTACTTTTCCCTCTTTAATCAGGCGAGCTACCGTGCTGAAGTTTTTCCGCAGTACTTCAAATACAGGGAGCTCATATTCATCTCTCGGCAAGGGCACAACAACCACTTTGCTGCCAGCCTGCTTAAACTCAGGCGAAATGACTGCCCGGGCATCGATAACATTTACAGCAAAGGCCACTAAAGTCGGCGGCACATTAATCTCTTTGAATGTCCCTGACATACTATCTTTGCCGCCGATAGCAGGAATACCCAGCTGCTGCTGCGCACAAAGCGCCCCAAGCAAGGCACTGAAAGGCTTACCCCATTTTGCAGCATCCTGCCCCAATTTTTCGAAGTATTCTTGGAGCGTTAAGCGGATTGTCGAGTAATCACCGCCTAATGCCACAATTTTGGCTGCAGCTTCAATAACGGCATATAAGGCACCATGAAAAGGACTCCATTTTGAAAGCAGCGGGTTATAGCCACATGTCATTGCAGTAGCTGTCGTGGTTTCCCCGTGAAGCACCGGCAGCTTTGCCACCATCCCTTCACTTGGAGTTGCCTGATACTGACCACCAAATGGCATAAGAACGGTACCAGCACCAATGGTACTGTCAAACATCTCAACCAGACCTTTTTGACTGCAGACATTAAGATCCTGCAGATTATCCAGCCAAATTTGTGTGATGTTCTTATCAGCTATTGACCTTTTGGCAAAATAGTTATCCTTCATAGACGGCTCTTCCACACGAACCGCTGTCGTTTGTTTAACACCATTCGTATTTAAGAAATCACGGCTTATATTCACAATGGCTTGACTGCGCCAGAACATCTTTAAGCGTTTTTCTTCGGTCACTTGGGCAACGACTGTCGCCTCAAGATTTTCCTGATCGGCATACTGGATAAATGCCTCAGCATCATCTGCAGCAATAACAGCCGCCATTCTTTCCTGAGACTCAGAAATTGCCAGTTCTGTACCGTCAAGCCCTTCATATTTCTTGGGCACATAATCCAAATTGATAATCAATCCGTCTGTTAACTCACCAATGGCAACAGAAACTCCGCCTGCGCCAAAATCATTGCAGCGTTTTATCATACGGCTGACTTTCGGATTGCGGAAGAGACGCTGAATTTTACGTTCAGTGGGTGCATTACCTTTCTGTACTTCTGCTCCGCAGCTAAAAAGTGACTCTTCGGTATGCTCCTTCGAAGAACCAGTCGCTCCGCCGCAGCCATCACGGCCGGTACGGCCTCCTACAAGAATTACCACATCGCCTTTTTCCGGAACAGCCCGAACAACATTGGAGATTGGTGCAGCAGCAATAACAGCACCAATCTCCATGCGTTTGGCCACAAAATCTTCGTCATAGATTTCGGCCACATGACCAGTCGCCAGACCAATCTGATTGCCATAAGAACTATAGCCAGCCGCTGCTCCGGTCGTAATTTTCTTTTGCGGCAGCTTTCCTGGCAAAGTATCCTTGACACTGCGCCTCGGGTCGGCACTTCCAGTCACCCGCATGGCTTGGTAAACATAAGAACGCCCGGAAAGTGGATCCCGAATGGCGCCTCCCAGGCAGGTAGCAGCTCCGCCAAATGGTTCAATTTCAGTAGGATGGTTGTGGGTCTCATTCTTAAACATAACCAGCCACTCTTCTGGTTTCCCATCCACTTCAACAGGGACAACAATACTGCAGGCATTGATTTCGTCTGATACATCCAAATCGGACAGCAGACCGCGTTTTCTCAATTCCTTCATACCGATTGTTGCCAAGTCCATTAAGGAAATATCACGTTCCTTGTCACCGTATACGTATTGTCTTGCTTCAAGAAATTGCGCATAAGCGGCCGTAATCGGTTCCATAAAATAGCCTTTAGCGAATTCTACCTGCTCGACTTTGGTGAAAAATGTAGTATGGCGACAATGATCAGACCAGTAGGTATCAATCACCTTAATTTCGGTGATGGTCGGATCGCGTTGTTCTTCATCGCGGAAATATTGCTGACAAAATTCTAGATCAGCAAAATTCATAGCTAAACCGGTTTGGTCCATAAATGCCTGCAGTTCTTGCCGGCTTTTTTGAATAAAACCAGTTAATATTGCAACATCAGCAGGAATATCGGCTGCCAAATTTAGTGTCTCCGGTTTATCCAGGCGTGCTTCCCGGCATTCAACAGCATTAATGCAATAATTTTTTATCCGATCATAATCTTCGCCAGTTAATGGTCCTGTAATTACAATCACTTTTGCGGTAACAATAGTTGGCCGATCTTTTTGAGTCAGAATTTGAATACATTGAGCCGCCGAATCAGCCGTCTGATCATATTGGCCAGGCAAGAACTCCATGGCAAAAACATAATCAGTTGGACTGAGCGGCAATTCCTCGTCATAGACATCATCCACAGTAGGCTCTGAGAAAACGATAGTACGGGCCTGCAGATATTCCTGGTCAGTAATCCCCTCAATATCATAGCGATTAATGATGCGTATTGCTTCTAAAGCAGGCAAGTCTAAGCTTTCCTTCAAATCCGAATATAGAGTCTGGGCTGGGATATTAAAACCCGGACGTTTTTCCACATAAATTCTTTTCACTTGACTCAACTTCACGACCTCCTTTTACCTTTACAAGTATCATTGTAATATATTATCATTGATTATAATAATTAATAATTCTAATCCTGTTTATTAGGAGAGCTTATTATGAATGTTAACTTCGAACTCTATAAAGTCTTTTATTATGTTGCGAAGCATCTCAGCTTTTCCGAGGCTGCCAACAATATGTATATTTCTCAATCGGCAGTCAGTCAATCCATTAAATTACTGGAAGAACAGCTTGGCACAAAATTATTTTCGCGCAATACCAAGCAAGTCAAAATGACCAAATCAGGTGAACTGCTATTTCAGCATGTTGAGCAAGCATTCAACTTTATCCGCACCGGTGAACGCAGCCTGAGTGAATTGCATTCGCTTCAGCAAGGTGAAATTAGAATTGGAGCAAGTGATACCATTTGCAAATATTATCTGCTGCCTTATCTTAAGCAATTCCACCAGCTTTATCCGAAAATAAAAATTAATATCACTAACCGCCCTTCGCCAATTTGTACCGAACTATTGGCGAAAGGCCTGGTTGATGTCAGCATTATTAATTTACCAAATAGCGATCAGGTCAAAGATCTAACCTTTAAGCGCCTTAAGTCTCTGCACGATGTTTTTATTGCCAGTCCAAAATATAACTACTTAAAAGCAAAATCGCTTGAACTTGAGCAGCTAGCCGACTATCCATTATTAATGCTGGAAAGAAACTCAACAACCCGATTGTTTTTTGAGCACTATTTACAGCAGCACAATCTTAAAATTGTGCCTGAAATTGAATTGGACAGCGTTGATATCATGATTGAGCTAGTTAAAATCGGCTTAGGCTTCTCATTTATTGCGCGCGAATATATTCAGAAAGAATTGGCCAGCAATGAGCTGATTATGCTGAATGTAAATGCCGAAATTCCACCACGCTATCTGGGAATTGTCACCCATTCCAGCTTGCCCATCCCCGTTGCCGCCCAAAAATTCATTGAGTTATTAACGTTAGAAAAGCCTTAGTTTACACTCCGTAAACTAAGGCTTTTATTGCTTAGATTTTGACTCTAGGTACATTGCGCCCATAGAAAATCTCAGACATTTCTTTTTTCACTCGTTGCTTAATTTTTTTCTTTTCACCGGTTAACAACTCTTTTTTAGCTGTCCCAAATAAATAATTATCTAAATCAAATTCCTTCAGGATCATTTTTGTATGAAAGATATTTTCCTGATAAACATTCACATCAATCATTTGATACAATTCGCGAATATCCGGTTTAATATAATTTTGGATGGAATTGATCTTATGATCAATGAAATATTTTTTTCCATTCACATCACGTGTAAAACCACGTACACGATAATCGACGATAGCAATATCTGAGCTAAATGAATTAATTAGATAGTTTAACGCTTTCAGTGGCGAAATGTGACCACAGGTGGACACATCGATATCAGCTCTGAAGGTACTAATCCCTTTATCAGGGTGACTTTCCGGATAAGTATGCACCGTGATATGACTTTTATCCAAATGACAGACAACAGCCTCTGATTGCGGATCTTCCAGATCTTTTTGAACAGGCTCTTCAGAAATCAGCATAGTAACACTAGCTCCCTGAGGATCATAATCCTGTTTGGCAATATTGAGGATGTTAGCCCCAATAATATTCGCTACTTCTGTTAAAATACTCGTAAGGCGATCAGCGTTATATTCTTCGTCTATATATTCAATATACGCCTGGCGATGCTCGGGAGTCTTAGCATAGCAGATGTCATACATGTTAAAACTTAGAGATTTCGTTAGATTGTTGAATCCATACAATTTGAGCTTTTTAATTTCCTTAATATCCATCTCATCCACCTTACTACTTGTATTTGCAAATCGGGAACTATGACCTTTATTATATCCGATTTCATATTCTACAAATAGTGACAAATCCCTGCTGGCGAAAATAAAACTCCAAAGATTTTTATCTTTGGAGCTGTTTTCTCAGAAATCACCTTCAGCCAGAATTAATTCCACTCTGCCAAAACCTAAGTCGACAGGAATACAGTAGCCTTTATTGAGCTTGATTGTACAGTCCTTCTTGACAATTTGAGGCTGCAAATCAAGATTTACACCTTGATCTGAAGCATTCACACAGAAAATACCATTGACAACATTGAGAAATTCCGCCACACTGCACTCAGCTAATTCATCAATCTCAGTTAGTTCTTCTTGGCTGTAGCGACGTGCCATTTCCAAAAATGTATGATCATTCATTGCAATGCCGGTAACCAAACCTACTTCCCCGACAATGTTTTGAGTTACTAACCATTTAGGGGTTTGATAATCACAAGCACCATTATTTGCCTGTAAGACTGGAGCATCGTTAAGAAAGCGAAGAATACTGCGTAAAAATAACGCTGCATAATCATAATAGATTTCACCAATCCCGCCCACAGCGGAAAAATCTAAAAAGAGATGTGCCGCTTGTTCATAATCGGTCTCATTCAAGGTTTGCCATTGCTCACTGGTCAGTTGGCTCTCAGCTTTGTAATTCGTCAGCGCTTGTTCCAGACTGGCCAAATCTAAAAATCCTAGATCAACAATGGCCTGACTTAAACTCATCTGACCATTACGCTGAATTTCCAATAATTCTTCAAGTTGTACAAGCGTTAAATAGCCCATATCAATAGCCAATTCACCAAACTTCTTATCTTTGGCTTTTTGCATTTCATGCACGGCTTCAACCTGCGCAGCATTCATCAGACCAGTATTGATAGCCAATACCCCTAGCTTTACCCTGACCGAGCGCTCAAGAATCAGTGCTTCACTAAGCTGCTCAGCCTGCAAAATTCCCTTGTTCAGTAAATATTGCCCAAAATATTGGTTTAATAACATGGCAGCCTCCTACTTCGCTATTTTCGCTACTATTTGAGTAATTTGTTCCACCGTATACGGCTTTTGAATAAAATCAGCTGCGCCATACTTTAATGCCTGGATTAACTTATCTGACGTCCCAAGTGATGAGAGCATAATAACATTGGCTTGGTCATCAAAAGCCTTTAGATTTTTCAAGGCTTCTAATCCATCAGTATCAGGCATTACAATGTCCATGAAAACAAGGTCAGGCCTACTTGTTTGATAGACTTCAACAGCTTCTTTGCCATTTCTAGCCTCAAAAACCTCACACCCAATAGAGGTCAGGATATCTTTTAGTTTTTTTCTTACTAACAAAGAATCATCGCAAATGAGTACTTTACCTTGTTGTGTTTCCATGTACGCTCTCCTTTCAGGCAATTGGTGCCACATTAAACCATATTTTAACCAGTTTCGGTATTTACCTGAAATTTCCTGCCAACAAAATAAAATATAACTGAAGCATAACAATTCTTTAATAAATCCGACTTATGCCTTAATAAGCTAAAGGAACTGGCACGAATAAGTGCCAGTTCCTTTGGTAATCCGGTTATTATTTCAGCAAATCCATCGCTATTTTTATAACCACCTTTTTCACTTCGCCGCCATACTCTCCCAAACCGCACGGCCGGTGTACATCCCAGGGAAAAAGAATGGCATAAGTGCCTTCAGACAATAATACGTTGGATTCTTTATCGACATATTGATAAAAGATAGCATCCCGCTCTATCGAGCAATCCTCCAATATTTCATGGGCTGTGCTCCAAGCCGCAAACCCCATAACCTCTTCGCCGCTGACAATAAATTGAATATCGATATATTTCACATGGGTTTCAGCTTTGCATTGTTCTTGCGGCTGAGGCTTATAGCTTGATACCAAAGCAAACAGATTATCTCCCTCAATATCATACCTACCTATCGCCAATTGTCTCACATCAACCGTAGCTAAATATTTCAGCCCTTTTTGTAAGGCTGCCGGCAATTGATTAATTTCCCGATCCAGATTTGCAATATTTCCAATGATCATGTCTTTCATCCTCTCACTATGTCGTATTAGTATCTGTAAATCTAAGCCGCTTAAATAACTAAATTGCGGACATGCAACTATATTTTGTGTTTCTTGAGATTATAGTTGCAAATTTGTTTTAGCCTATGCTATTATTTAAGCAAATAAACATGCAATAGGCAATGACAGGAAAAGTATAAGTGCTGTCTTTCTGCAGAGAGCCGGTCATGCTGTGAGCCGGTGTTAGCACACTTAGAAAGCCATCCTTAAGCCGTTGGGCTGAAATCAGTAAGCCTTACCGTTCCCCTGCGTTAAAGGGTTGAAGTGAGCCATTGGCTAAACAAGGTGGTACCGCGGGAATGTTCTCGTCCTTTTATTAGGATGAGGACTTTTTTATTTGTAATAATATTAATTTGTATACCACAAGATTGGAGTGTTCACAATGAAACAACTACTGGAACTATTAGAACATGATGCTAAGCGCCCTATCTCAGAATTAGCGATCATGCTTGGTAAGTCTGAGCAGGAAGTGGCTGCCGAAATTAAAGCATTGGAAGAAGATAAGATTATTATCAAATATCATACCATTATCAACTGGGAGAAAACCGGAGTCGACACAGTAACTGCAATGATTGAAGTCAAGATCACTCCGCAACGGGAAGTAGGTTTCGATGCCATAGCCGAACGCATTTATCGCTTCCCGGAAGTGCGCAGTCTTTATCTCATGTCCGGGGCTTATGATTTGCTGGTTATGCTCGAAGGGCCAAACTTAAAGGAAATTGCCGAATTTGTATCAACAAAGCTGTCCACGATTGACGGAGTCATCAGCACAACGACACACTTTATGCTAAAAGCTTATAAAGAAGCAGGTGTCATTATTGAAGATCATGAAGAAGATCGGCGACTGGTGGTGACTCCATGAACTGGGCTGACCGAATCTCTCCTACCGTCCGTTCTATCCCGCCCTCCGGCATCAGAAGATTTTTTGATATTGTCGCCGAAATGAAAGGTGTGGTTTCACTCGGCGTTGGCGAACCTGATTTTATTACTCCCTGGCATATCAGAGAAAGCTGTGTCTATGGACTGGAGCGCGGTTATACGTCCTATACGTCTAATTACGGTTTATTAGAACTGCGCGAAGAGATTGTTAAAGTCACCGAACGTGATTACAAAGTCAGCTATGATCCACGTTCGGAAGTGCTGATCACCGTCGGTGTCAGTGAGGCGTTGGATTTAGCATTGCGTGCTGTATTATCTCCAGGTGATGAAGCACTTGTCCCCGAGCCTTGTTACGTATCTTATAAAGCCTGTGTCACACTGGCCGGAGGTGTGCCAGTCCCTGTGCCAACCAATATGGATAATCAGTTCAGAGTTACCGTGGAACAACTGGAGGCATTAGTAACCCCTCGAACTAAGGTATTGTTGATTGGTTATCCGAATAATCCAACCGGTGCCATTATGCCCCGTGAAGAGTTGCTCTCGATTGCTGAATTTGCCGCTAAACATGACCTGATTGTCATTTCTGATGAAATATATGCCAATCTGACCTATGAGTCTGAACATACTTGCTTTGCATCACTGCCTGATATGCGAGATAGAACCATTCTGCTGAATGGTTTTTCTAAAGCTTATGCAATGACAGGCTGGCGAATTGGTTATGCCATGTCCAATCCTGATTTTATCTCGGCTATGACCAAAATCCATCAATATACCATGTTATGTGCACCAATTACTGCTCAGGTAGCCGCCGTTGAAGCGCTGCGCCACGGCGAGAGCAACATGCGGAAAATGGTAGCCGAATATGACTGCCGCCGCCGCTTCATGCTAGATGGGCTGCACAGTATGGGCTTGAAATGTTTTGAACCGAAAGGTGCTTTTTATATCTTTCCATCCATTAAAGAAACCGGCTTGACTTCACTAGAATTTGCCGAAGAATTGCTAAAAGCTGAAAAAGTAGCCCTAGTTCCTGGTGATGCCTTTGGCGAAAGCGGGCAAGGCTATGTTCGCTGTTCCTATGCAACTTCCATGACCAATCTGTCAAAAGCCCTCGAACGAATTGGGCGATTTGTCAAAACACGACTATAAGCATAAGTAAACCACAGTAAAAATCCTCGCTGCATAGGCGAGGATTTTTTGAGTTCGGTTATAGGCCTAAGCCAATGTTCAATTCAATAGAATTAGAATCAACCATTAATTCCAATGCCAAATACTTGGTGCTGCTGACTTTGATTTTAAAATCCTCGCCTAACGCCAGGCTGGGCGGAGAGATATCAACATTCATACCCTGTTTCTCAAAATTTATCGCCGCATTCGCTGTCACCATATTTACCATCTCAGAAATAGCGCTTTGCGCAATCTCATCCATCTTGTCTACTGGCATTCCCATCATCATCACCGATGCGATGGATTTTGCAGTTTCCTCGCTCATATTATAAGCAATATTGCCACGCACTTGATTGGTCATTCCAATTAAAACTGTAACACCTTGGCTGGAAACATATTGTTCTTTTAATGCTAATTTACCGCGGCTGATGTTTTGAAATCCCAACTGCGGCATAACCGTAGCTACTGCATCAACAAATGGATTGATCAATTTAACATCCAAGGCTATTACCTCCTGCAAAGCCGATATTCATATTTATCATCCCGATTTCAGTTTCCACTTGAATATTAAATGAACTCAAGCGTGGATTTATAAGATCAATGGTGCTGCCACTCATGATTCCTGGCGGCGTCAATCTCAATTCGGCACCGCGAAATATATTATTAATGACGGAAACACTGTGCCCACCAATTATATTTGCAAATTCTGCAATACTGTTAAGAATATCATCTTCATCAACATCCATGCCGCCAAAGATAATTTGAGTAAATTTACGAGCGGTAGCTTCACTTGTGGTAAGGATAATCCGTCCAGACTGCTTACCGGTTATTCCGATAATAATAGCAACACCATGAGCGGTAAACTTCGGCTGATCGTCAACAGCCGTAGTAATCCGGCTTTCTAGCTTTGCCATTTGCAAAATGTTCTGCTGCAAGGCTGATACGAAATGAGTCAAATATTTACTATGCCATTCCTGGTTGTCTGGCGAGCACGAACAAACCTGGCGAAGCGTATCTATTAATTCTGCGGGTTTAAGAGGCTTCTGTAAAAAGGCTTGTACCCCAACTGAATATCCGCGTGAAAGCAGGCTCTCATCCCGCATAGCGCTAACCATAACGATTTTAGCAGCAGGATTAATACTCATAATTTCTTTACTGCAAGCAATACCATCCATGTCAGGCAAATTCATATCCATTGTCACTACATCCGGGCTAAGGAATTTGTATTTAGCAACAGCATCCCAGCCATTTTCAGCAAAGCCACAAACTTCAAAGATAGTTTGATCTAAAGTTCCTGCCATAATTTTTTGACTAAAGGGCGAATCATCAACAACTAGTACCCGGATTTTATCCAATAGATATCACCTTGCCTCTTTATTATCGTTACTTTTAGCTCTTAAATTAAGCTAAAATGATACTTTTTATTTAAACATTGCTTGTCGAAATCCTGCCAGAGCTGCGGTAAATATTTATATTCAGTTCCTGAGTTGCAAACTAAAACCCGGGAAGCTGCGGTTTTACCGCTGCTTCCCGGGTAAAATATCATCATTATATTTTATGCTTTGGGATCAATGATTGCGATGTCGCCTTCTTCACCAGTACGAATTCTGACAGCGTTTTCAATACCATATACAAAGATCTTGCCATCGCCGATCTGGCCTGTCTTCAGTACACGTTGAGCTGTTTCCAGAACTTTTTCTACTGGTATCTCGCAGACAACTGTTTCTACCTTAACTTTAGGTAATAAATTGATCGCATATTCAGTACCTCTGTAAACCTCAGTATGGCCTTTTTGCAAACCGCAACCATATACTTGGCTTACCGTCATACCAGCAACACCTATTTTATTCAGAGCTTCTTTGAGTTCTTCAAGTTTACCCGGTCTGGTAATAATTTCGATTTTAGTCATTTTTTTCATAAAACCGTCCTCCTCCTGCTCCCATAAGCATATCGTTTCTAGAACAAACCAGTTGTATTTCCTAATAATACAAGTTTAAACCAAATTTGCTTTTCCCGCAACGTTTTGTTGCACAATCTCATGACCATGAGCAATAGGAGAGCCAGCTACGAAATCTTGAGCATACGCTCTTTCACCATGTTCGCTGACATCAAGTCCAGTCACTTCTTCGTCATCGCTGACACGCAGTTTCATGAATGCACCAATGATTTTTAATAGTACAAATGTCATAACAGCAGCGAATACCCAAGCAGCAGCAATGGCAATCAATTGAGTGATAACAGGATCCATGCCACCGCCAAAGAAGAAGCCATCTGTACCAGCTGAATTAACACCTTTGGAAGCAAACAAGCCAGTTGCAATTGCACCCCAAGTACCACCTACACCATGTACGCCAAAAGCATCCAATGAATCATCATAACCAAGTTTGCGTTTAACAACAGCAACCGCGAAGTAGCAAATTGCACCACCAGCCAAACCAATGATTACAGCCGGAACGGTAGATACGAAACCAGCAGCTGGAGTAATAGCGACTAAACCGGCAATACAACCGCTGACAGCGCCAAGGATAGTTGGTTTACCATTATGCATCCATTCAACAAACACCCAAGATAAAGTTGCTGCAGCAGCCGCAACTTGAGTCACAACAAAGGCAGAAGCAGCCAGCCCATTTGCCCCAAGAGCACTACCGGCATTAAAACCAAACCAGCCGAACCACAGTAAAGCAGCACCCAAGACAGTCATTGGCAAATGATGAGGCAGCATTGGTGAAGTACCATAACCACGACGCTTACCAAGAACAATGCAAGTAACTAAGCCGGAAACACCGGATAGAATATGAATAACAGTACCACCAGCGAAGTCAAGAGCTCCTAAGTCACGTAACCAACCGCCAACACCCCATACCCAGTGTGCAAACGGATTATAAACCAGAGTGGACCAAGCCAAAATGAATACAACGAAAGCTGGGAATCTCATACGTTCAGCAAATGAACCAGTAATCAGAGCTGGAGTAATGACAGCAAACATGCATTGGAAAGCTACGAATGCCAATGCCGGAATTGTTGCAGCATAATCGGCATTTGCCTCTTGGCCAACCCCATTTAAGCCGACCCAATCCAAACTACCAATAAAACCACCAATGTCTGGACCAAAAGTTAAGGAATATCCAAAAAGAACCCATTGTACTGAAATAAGTGCGACAATAAAGAAACTTTGCATAATCGTGCTGAGAACATTCTTAGTTTTTACCATACCACCGTAAAATAAAGCCAAGCCAGGAGTCATCAGCATAACCAGTGCGGCACTTGCAAGGACCCATGCTGTATCACCAGTATCAATTGCAGGTGCCTCAGCTGCTGCTTCTACAGCTGCTGCTGCTCCATCTGTTCCTTCTGCACCAAACGCTACTGGCACAAGCAGGAAAGTTAACATTAGACAAATTGCTAAGATTGACCATAGTTTTTTCATGTTAATCCCCTCTTTCGTAGAAATTATTTTAGTTTTGAAACCTAGCTTAATTAAAAATAGAAATTAGTTCAAAAGACTTACCACCGTGATTACTGCCACACCTCCTTAAAAAGCTTAGAAAATAAATAGACGCCCTGCGGTGTATAATAACCTGCAGGACGCCTTTGTCTGCTAAATACAAAGAGCCTTCGCAAAATAATTGCGAAGGCTTCATTGCCTTAAATATCTTATTGATCATAGTATAGCAACGCTTTCTGACGGTGTCAATACAAAAATATGGATTCAGAAAATTAAAACTACAGCTTAAGAGAATGCCCTTTAAGCCGAACTTGCGGCGTAGAGCTTTCGGGTTCTGGTCTGGTCGTTAAATAAACACCGCCAATAATAATGAGCGCACTAATCAACTTAAGCAAATCAAATGGCTCACCAAGAATCATAATAGACTGGACAATGGTAAAAACCGGTACTAAATTAATAAAAATAGCCGCTTTTGCTGCCCCAATCTTTTGGATTGCCATAAAATGAAACAGATAGCCTAACACCGATGCAAAGATGGACATATACAGAATTGATAACCAACCGCCAAGGGTTGCCTGCGGCAGATAACTGGCAGGATTCTCCCACAGCACAAACGGTATCGAGAATATCGTGCAAATCAGGAAGGTATAGGCGGTGAGCATCAAGGGTGATAACTGATAATGCTGCATAACCCGTCGGCTGAATAGTGAATAGCCTGCCCAGCTGCATACTGCAGCAAACATCAGCAAGTCACCTGAATTAAACTCAAAATTAGCCAACACTGACCATTGACCATGGGTAACAGTCAAAATAACCCCAAATAAGGATAGCAGCGTACCAAAAGCCCGTACTGGACTCATCCGCTCTTTAATAAGCATAGCTGCCAATAGAGCGGTAATCATTGGATTGGTTGAACCAATTAAAGAAGAGTTGATCGCTGTTGTATATTTCAAGCAAGAGAAAAATAAGGCATGGTACAAAAAAGTACCGCCAATACCTAACAATATTAACGGTTTCCAGTCCTTTGCCCGTGGTATCCAGTTGTCGGGCTGCCGTTTATATAAAATAGCAAAAATAAACGGAATGGCCAGCAAGAACCGAAAAAAGGTTAGCGCAAATGCCGGAAATTCACGTATTGCCAGTTTTCCTGTAATGAAGGCACCTGACCAGAAGACTGCAGTTAGCACCATTAGGCCATACACTTGATTGACTGACATGGACTTCCCCCCCAAAAAAGTCTTAACCTGAATCCACTGCTTAGGATTCAGGCTAATAACATGTATGCAACAGAATCTACATACGATTTTGATTGAAACTTTTATAAACGAATATCGTTATTCATGAATATAAGAGCAGCAGTAATCAGTTACTTCGGTTACTTTAAGCTGAAAGCGAGAATGAGCGGGAACATGAAAAGTTTCGCCGCCAGAAACCGTTTTCCATTCCACAGAGCCAGGCAGCAGCACGGTTAACTGTCCGGCTAAGATTTCCATAATTTCAGCAGCCTCTGTACCAAAATCATAATCACCTGGCATCATAATGCCTAGTGTCTTTTTGGTTCCATCAGCAAACAGTACCGTTCTGCTGGTCACACTGCCATTGAAATAAACATTCGCTTTTTTTACAACCGTAACATTCTCAAACTGACTCATTTTATAACCTCCAAGCAACTAAATTACAGCGTTTCATTTGAGGTAATTTGGACTTTATAATCTCCGCTAGCTGTTCTTTTTATTATACCCTTTTTACCAGCCCCGTCGTCAACAGTTATTGCCTGCAAATTATGGCCAATAAGAAAATTTAATACATCGCCTTTAATAAAGCCTTCCCAGCTTTCTTTGTTTTTTAGATCAGGCATTTCATTGGTAATATCCATGTTTTCTCCTCCAAATATAATTAGAATTTTTCTACCATATCTCTAAAATGGCGGCAATTATTAAGAATATCAGGGCTATGTTTAAATAAACCGCCGCCGATAAGAAATATCACATCTCGGCCATAAACAGCCAAAAGCTCAGGAATTCTCTCTAAAGTCATCCCGCCGCCCGGACTGGGAAATATCGCTTTGATATGCCCCATTGGCTGTTGGGCCGCCTGGGCAATACTTTCACACTCAGCTCGGCTGAAGGAAAAACGTCCGCCAAAATTCGGATAAATGGTTGTATCTGCGCCAGCCAAACGCGCAATTTGCCCAAAGAGTGCCGCGTGTGAAATGCCATGATCGGCACTGGTCACATAGCTTCCCTGAAAGGCAGGGTGACTAATCACTGGCAGCCCCAGAGTATCATCATCCGCTAAATGACGCATGGTGTCAAGCCCCACTAAAGCCGGTGCAACCATAATACCGCCAGCTCCTGCTGCCTTGGCCTGATGAGCCTTTGCAACAACTTGATGGCTAGGTGCTGTAACATTGGCAACAAAAATACTTTTCTGACCAGTTTGGCGGTTTGCTTCTTGGACAGCAGCAGAACATAAGCCAATGCGCTCTTCAAAAGGTGCAAAACATTGATCAGTCAGCCCGTGGTCATCTTTAATAATATCAATACCGCCAAGGGCTAATTGATAGGCAATCCGGGCCAGTTCCTGCGCAGAAAGCCCCATTGGCTTTAACGCCGTAAATAAGAGCGGCCGTACCGGTACATTCAATAAAGACCGTAAGCCGTCCCGCCCAAACCGCGGCCCCTTAAAGCACTGCAGCAGCACATCCGGCAGATCAATACTCTCCACCCGGATTCCAGGCTTGATGCTGATATTTCCGTATATGACATTCAGTAACTGGGTAAGTTCATGAGCCGTTGTCTCAACAGCATAACTGATCACTGCCTGATAAGCCTGATCACTGCTTGCCTGAAAAGATTCAATATGCCCGACAATGGAGTCACGAATAAAATTTTGGGGCAGCAATTCTTCGGGAAATTCCACCGTCTGCTCCAGACAAATATCCTTGGCTTTCAGGTAAGCTTCCTGCTCAGTGCCGGTCAAGCGGTACGTAACGCGAAATCGATCTCCTGACAATAACATTATAGCGCCTCCGCTTTGGCATCACTGTGAACTGGCTCAAGATAGATCTGAGCAAGGTCAGACTCACTGATTGAAAAGTGATGCTTCGTTATTTTCTCTACCTGAGCGATGAGAGCCATGGCATCCAGACCATATTCTTTCATTAAGAAAGGACGGCTTGCACCGTGTGCATATGTATCACCAAGGCCAATACGCACCAGCTTCTTACCAAGACCGGCTTCTGCCATTTGCTCGGCGATAATGGTACCTAGACCGCCAATCACTGAGTGATTCTCCATAGTAATAACTCCATAGCGTGACTGCGCAATAGCTTCTAAGACACTAGGATCATTAAAGGGTTTCAGTGTAGTAATATGCATATGCTGTATGGACAGGCCTTGCTTCTTGAGAGCCTCGATTGCCCGCATAGCTTCTTCAGTGCAAATGCCTGTTGACAAAACAGTTAAATCTTGCCCTTTACTGATTGTTCGGGCTTGTCCCAGCTTCATGACTGCCGATTTATCAAATAAACGTGGAATCTCGCCCCGCAGCATACGGACATACACGGGTCCGTTGACACTTTGAGCAACATCCAATACGCTTTCCACATCAGTGGCATCACCACATTCCAGAATAGTCATGTTTGGTAATGCCCGCATGACAGCAATATCCTCAATAGCTTGATGAGTAGCTCCGCCAGGGGTTGTGATTCCTGGTAAAAAGCCAAACATTTTTACCGGTAAGTTAGGATAGGAGACCGACATGGCAATCTGATCATACGCGCGGCGATAAATAAAAACAGCGAATGTATGTATGAACGGAACGTAACCTTCCCGGGCCATCCCGCCAGCAAAACTGAGCATGTTTTGTTCAGCAATGCCCATGGAGAAAAAACGCTCCGGATAAGCGTCGCGAAATAGATCTATTTCAGTTGAACTGGTCAAATCAGCTGACATAACGACCACTTCAGGCTTATGCCTCGCCCATTCGACCAGATTCTTGGCATGAACCTTGGCTAGTATTTCCATATCATCTGATACTCCTTATTGATTAAATATTTCAATAGCTTTTTGATATTGCAGCCGCTCGTCACTTGATGCAAAACGCACATAATGCAGCTTAGGAACTCGTGCTTTGAGCAGGTCCAGCCCTTGGCAGGGATTAGTGTCTGCCAAAATGACAGAGGGTCTGCCATCAGCTTCAAGCTCGGCAATAGCAGCCATTGCCTCAATATCATGACCATTTACCCGAAATACCCGAGCGCCAAAAGCCTCCAAGCGTTTATCAAACGGTTCAATAGTCATAACCGAGCAAATTTCACCATCACACTGTTGACCATTCACATCAACAATGAGCCACATATTATCAAGCTGATGATAGGCCATTGACTGGATCGCTTCCCAGTTCTGACCGGATTGAAATTCTCCATCAGACATAAAGACCCACACCTTTCCACTATCGTCCCGCAGCTTGCGGGCCATAGCGATCCCGGCAGCCTGACTTAACCCCTGTCCTAATGAACCTGTCATAACCTCCATGCCTGGTGAATGCTCGGCACCAATCATTTCAACCGTGCCGCCATCCTGGTTAAACTGCAGCAGCCCTTCTGGGGCCATTCTTCCAAATTCTTCAAGAGCGGCATAAAGCACCAGCGCATACTGAGCCGGAGACAGAATAAATCTATCGAGATGTGGCGCTTGAGGACCGTTGAAGGCTGCACCAGTAAAACTATTGGGATTATTGGGACCTGGAACACCAGGAAACCGCGGCGGAATGATCGGAGCATCAACTGGCCCCAGCTTCATCATTTTAAGATACAAAGCCGCGAAAATTTCTGCTGACGAGCAAGCTTGACTTAAATAGCCGCCGTTGCTGTTCACGGTATGCTCCAAGACTCTTCGCCGAATCCCCTTTGCAGCACGATGTACTGCATCCTGCCACTGCACTATACTATGATCATCTTTCATATTGATTAACTCCTCATCATTGTTAGGATTTTATCTCATATCTTACATAAGCGTACATTATAAGAAATCAGTTTCACTGTTTCTCTTGTCGCAATAACGCTATCATAGTTAATCCCGAACTGCAATACCTGCACGCTGAGAAAATAACGTTGACTATCATCTTGCCAATTATCCAGCAGGGTCCTATTTTCCGCTGTTGTTAAATCCTTTTCACAAACATTGGCAATATTGGCTGATTTTTAAACATTTTTTACCCTCTATCATAGTATAAACTAAATGACTGATTCTATCTAACGGAGGGTGAATAAAATGAATGACCCTAGGCGTTATCAGACAGATCCAGAACACAATAAATGTTTGTGCTGGAAATGCAAATCGCTTGATCAATGTTGGCCTGATACCGGTCTGCCAACAAGGACTGCCGTGGCGAGAATAAAAGGCGGCCCGCTTGCTCCACGGATTAGAGGCATTGTAACTTTCCGGGATATTCCGGGCGGCACAGAAGTGTCGGTCGATGTCTGCGGACTGCCGCCTTATCGTCCGGCTCAAGGCAACCGGCAGCCAGTAGGACCTCACGGCTTTCATCTGCACGAAAATTGCAGCTGTGAAGTTGGTGATCCGGAAGATCCGTTCACTGCTGCCGGCAGTCACTGGAATCCAACCAATCAACCTCACGGCAATCATGCCGGTGATTTTCCAGTCTTATTCTCAAACCATGGCCGGGCCACAATGACCTTTTTTACCGATAAATTCCAAGTAGCTGATATTATTGACAAAACAGTCATCATTCATGAAAATCCTGACGACTATCGCACTCAGCCTTCTGGTAACTCTGGCAAACGCCTGGCCTGTGGTATCATTCGTTGGGCTCGTCATTTGTCAGACTAAAGAGAATCACGAAAAGTAAGCATAAGAGTCACTCAGCCCGGGCCGACTCCTATGCTTACTTTTTAGTAATTCCTTGGCATAGTCTGATTAGAGGACAGGCAGATGGATGTCATAAACAATACTTAATATTCGAATCACAGAGGTTACAATAAAGCATAAATAAGCCGGGGCAGTATCAGGCAAGATGGACTGTGTATAATAAAGACAGGCAGCACCAACAATGGAGGCTACAGCATAAATCTCTTTTCGAAAAACAAACGGAATTTCCTGCACAAAAAGATCTCTAATTACCCCGCCGCCTACGCCAGTAGTAACTCCAAGAACGATCATGATGAACGGAGTATTGATATCATACTGAATAGCCATATTGGCTCCTGCGGCTGTAAATGCGCCAAGCCCAATGGCATCACAAAATTGAATAACATGATTAAATCGAGTAATTTGGCGGTATACGAGACAAGCTGCAATCGCTGAAACAATGCTGATCATGACAAACGTGGGATCACGAAACGCAACTGGCGGCGTATTGCCAATCAAAAGATCTCTTAATATTCCGCCCCCGGCTGCTGTAGTAATCGCTAACATAAGAACACCAAAAACATCCAATTTCTTTTGAATGCCGGTCAAAGCTCCTGCCAGTGCAAAAGCAATGGTTCCGACTATTCCTAATACGTCAAGTACAATCATAAAATCCTCATTCCTTATCGCTTACTAAAATAGCGGTTAGTCATTGGATATCGTAAGCCTAGAATGAGCAAACTGCTAGTAAGTAAACTTTAAATAACGCAGCTTAGAAATCATTGTCATCCCACAGCCGCAAACGAAACTGCAAGTTATTTTTCATAAATCATTTTGACAGTCATGCCGCCATCGACAACCAAATTAGTACCCGTAATAAACCCAGCTTCTTCTGACGCTAAAAATAGACAAGCTGCCGCGATATCTTCCGGTTTACCCACTCGCCCTACAGGATGCTGTTTCATATCACAAGGACGTAAGTCAGCTGCATGACGGTTACTGCTTTTCTGCCACTCTGAAACTTCAATCCAGCCAGGACTAATTGCATTGACCCGAATTCCGCTTTCCCCTAAGCTGATTGCTAGCGAATGTGTCAGTGCAACAAGCCCGCCCTTCGCTGCAGCATAAGCATGCCAATCAGCTTCTGACATGATCGCACGAGTCGAAGCGATATTGATAATACTGCTGCCTGCTTTAAGCAAGTCTAGCCCATACTTGACCATCAAGTAAGCTCCGCGCAGGTTTGTATTCATGACCTTATCCCATTCCTGCATGGGCGCCTCCAGTGGAGTTGCCTGTGAAATTCCAGCATTATTGATCAATATGTCGATTGTGATAGCTTGCTTGGCAAGATCAGCCATTACGCCGGCAACCGACTGCTCGTTTTTTATATCAATTACATAATAACCAGCGCGTCCTCCTGCGGCACCAATAGCCTCGCTAGTTTCCTGGCAAGCCTGCTGATCAATATCGATGATAATAATATCATAGCCCCGGCTGGCAAATGCCCTGGCTATTGCCGCACCAATCCCTTGGGCACCCCCTGTTACCAAACACGTTTTAGTCACTGAATTCACTGCCTTCATACATACTGGTTAATAATATAGCCATATCTTCAGCACTGACTGCTACCGGATTGGCTCTAGTCGAACCCTTCAGCGAATTTTCGACCAATTCATCAAAATCGCTAAAAAATTGTTCTTTAGGTATACCTGTTTGAGCAAATGATCGAGGGATATGTAGTAGAACATTCATTTTTTGAATGGCTGCAATAAAGCTATTGGCTCCAATAACCCGGGCCAAGCCGGACAGTTTTTCATGAACCAGTGGACTGCTAGAATTATACCTCAGTACATAAGGTAAGGCGATCGCATTAATTAACCCATGGCCTAAATCAAATTTGCCGCCAATTGCATGGGCGATTCCATGAGCCATTCCTAAGCCAACATTATCAAAGGCATACCCTGCTAAACTTTGATAGTGATGAACTTTCTCGCGGCTTTCAACTGTCTTTTCCTGATAAGAAACCGGTAAGTATTTGATCAGTCCCTCAATCGCGCCTTTGGCCATGATTTCGGTAAAATCATCTAAATTGTTATTGGTATAGGCTTCAACAGCATGAGTCATGGCATCCATACCCGTCTCGGCTACGACATGATCTGGCATTGTTAAGGTCAAATCAGCATCAAGGATTGCGATGTCAGGGATGAAAGCTAATGTCTTTAAGCCAATTTTTAAATTTTGGTCTTTAAAAGTGACAACAGCTGCCTTGGTCACTTCACTGCCGGTTCCCGAAGTAGTGGGTATGGCAATGAATTTCAGCTTGTGACGGCGTTCGGGAATTTCAATAGAAAAAAAGTTTTCGAAGGTAATTTCCGGATACTCATAGAAAAGAGCCATGACCTTAGCTGCATCTAATGGCGAACCGCCGCCTACGGCAATGATTACATCAGGCT
This sequence comes from Sporomusaceae bacterium FL31, assembly GCA_003990955.1. GTDB lineage: Bacteria > Bacillota > Negativicutes > DSM-1736 > Dendrosporobacteraceae > BIFV01. Next base: position 22,138 of record BIFV01000018.1, on the reverse strand, counting down.
TAAATTCATTCATAGCAGCAAGCCCCTTTAAGATGGCTTGTGTATCAGGATTTTTAGCAATCCCTGAAAAAACTGCAGTTGCGCAGTGATGGATTTTCAGATATTCTTGAATCTTAGCGATCGTTCCATTTTCCAGCATCGACTTACTGCCAGTTACAATAAAAGCCCTTTTGGCTGCAATACTTTTTAAATATTCCAGTGAGCCACTTCCGGTGATCAGCGCTTCTCCGCCTAAAACTAGTTTTTTCATTTATCATCACGACCTTTTTATTTTTTGTCTTTGATGTAAATATAGAGGTAGTAACTGTTAACAAAGATGATGAAAAGATTAATAAATGCTACCGGCATAGCCTGAATAGCAAAACCATAACCAGTAAAGCATATTGCTCCGACTGTATTAATCACCCGTAATTTCACAATAGATCTCATCATCAAAGAAACAGCCACCAGGATCGACGCGATATAACCTAACCACTCAATTATATTTATCTTTAGCATGCTTTAATCCTTTTCTGTGAACAGTATTTGATTTATTTTCCCATATTTTTATTTCTAAATCTAACAACAGGAGGAATTCTCATGCACCCTGTTTCAGACATTATAACCCCTGGGCTGAAGATACTATTCATTGGCTTTAATCCCGGTCAGCGTTCGGCTGTTACTGGTCATCATTTCGCCGGTCACTCCAACCGTTTCTGGAAACTGCTGGCGCTCGCTGGCTTGACTCCTTACCAGCTTAAACCAGAGCAGGATCACCTCTTGCCTAGCTTTGGCTACGGTATCACCAACATCGTAGCCCGTCCCAGCCGTACTGCCGCCGAAATAACGAAAACCGAATATCAGGAAGGACGTAAACTTCTTTTGGAAAAGCTGAAACACTATCAACCTAAAATTGCTTGCTTCGCTGGCATCGGCGTGTATAAAGAGTTCGCTCAGCAGTCAGTTTTAAACTGCGGACAGCAAGCTTCACCTATGGTTCGGGGAGTCGTGGACTTTGTTGTTCCATCACCAAGTGGTCTTAACCGCATTAAACTTGATGAACAGTTAAGGTATTATCAACTATTGGCAGGCTTATCATTCGAGTAATTCTTCCACGATATGAAATGCTAGAACTGCATAAACCTTGTCTTAGTTTACATATAATACATTTAATGAAGAAATGCAATTTTTTCTATGCTTATTTCTTACTTGACCAATCGGTAATCTTTTGATTAGTGCCATGATGAATTTTCATCTTTATCTGAGAGGAGCAATACCTTTGCTAATCAATGAACTGCACGAATTAAGCTACCGTTCTCCCTGGACAGCACTTGGCTGGTCAGCTATGATTCCAGGTCTTGGACAACTCTATAATCAAGAATATATCTTAGGCATTTTAATGATTGCTATGGAGTTTGTCATAAATAATAATGCTCAGCTTAATCTAGCCATCCATCATTCGTTTAATTTCGATTTTGATGAATGCCGCAAAGTGATTGATTATCATTGGCTGCAGTTTTATCCTGGTCTATGGACATTTTCCATGTGGCAAGCCTATAATAGAGCCATTCATATTAATGAAAATTTACAAGCTCAGGGTGTCACGCCCAAAAAGATTACAGTTCGTTATAGCGGCTTTTTTATTGGCTTAACAATCGGTATGCATTTAGGCTCAATATGGGCAATTGGCGGTTCACCAATTTGGAGCGGATTATCAATCGGCTTCATGGTCGCGGCAATCGGCTATGCACTGGAAAAGCGTGCCTGCAAAGCAAGGATCAATAATTAGCACTTATTGAAAGTATAAGATTAAGGCTGATGTACAAGTACATCAGCCTTAATTTTTTATGCTTCTAAAGCTTTTCTGTACTACTCGCCGCTTTAAGTCTCTCATTGATAATCCGGGCAACATATACGCCACTGGCACTAGCCTGTGATAAGCCTCGTGTAACCCCAGCTCCATCACCAATGGCAAATATGTTGGCAATTTCGGTTTCAAGCTGATTGGTAAGCTTTAACCGTGAGCTATAAAATTTAACCTCCACACCATACAACAGGGTATCATCATTTGCCATTCCTGGCGCAATGTTATTTAACGCATAAATCATTTCAATGATATTATCTAAATGACGTTTAGGAAGTACTAAACTTAGATCACCTGGTGTAGCTTTTAAAGTCGGCTTTGTAAAGCTCTGTTCTAAACGATGTTCATTGGTTCTACGGCCTTTTATGAGATCACCAAAGCGCTGTACCAGCACCCCACCGCCGAGCATATTAGAGAATGAAGCAATGCGTTTGCCATATTGATGGGGTTCATTGAAAGGTTCATTAAACCGATTGCTGACCAGCAATGCAAAATTCGTATTCTTACTATGCAGCTTTTCATCCCGATAGCTGTGTCCATTCACAGTGACAATACCATCAGTATTTTCAGCCACAACATATCCTTTAGGATTCATACAAAAAGTCCGTACTAAATCCCCATATTGTTTGGTTCGATAAATCAGCTTTGCCTCATACACTTCATCTGTAATATGTTGAAACACTGTAGCTGGGATCTCAATTCTAACGCCAACATCAACTTGGTTATTGAGCATGGTTAATCCCATAATCTTGCACTGTCCGGCAAACCATTCTGACCCAGCCCGCCCAGGAGCTGCAATCAGATAACGACATTTTACCGGCTCTGCATTCTGCAAATTCAGTGAAAACCCACTGTCAGTTTGATCAATTGACTCAACATGCTGATTAAAAACCATGGTAATTTTATTTTTAAGCTGCTCATAAATTTGCTCAAGAATTTTGAGATTATTTTCTGTTCCTAAATGCCTAACTCGTGCTTCAAGCAAATGCAGGCCAAATCCAATCGCTTGTTTGCCTAGCGAGCTGTTTTGCGTACTGAAATACTCTGAGGGCGCTCCATATCTCTGATTGACTTCGTCAACATAATCGATGAGGTTAAGTACTTGATCATCAGGAAGATACTCATTTAGCCAGCCGCCAAACTGAGTCGTGAAATTATATTTACCGTCAGAGAAAGCCCCTGCTCCGCCAAACCCCCGCATAATGCTGCAAGGTTTGCAGTTGATACAGTGCTCCACTTTTTTTTCAGAAATAGGACAGCTTCGGCTGTAGATATCGCGGCCCGCTTCAATCATAATGACATTGATATCTGGATTCCGCTCAACTAATTCATAGGCAGCAAAAATACCGGCCGGTCCACCGCCGATTATTGCTACATCATATTTTATATCCATCTTAGTTCTCCCCTTTGCAGTAAACAGCGCTATCGGCAAAATTGCCACATGTATTATATATCGTAGTAGAAATTTTGTCTATATATTATTTAATACCACTACTAGCATATCCATATTCTGAAGCACTCACTCTATCAGTCAAGGCTATAACAAATAGCGAATGTAGATATAAATCGTTGATATGATAATGGAAAGGATCATCAGTGGAAAACAGATTTTCAAATACTTCATGAAAGAAATCGGGTGACCTTCCTGCGCTGCCATACCAGCCACCACCACATTGGCACTAGCCCCTACCAGCGTCCCATTCCCGCCAAGACAAGCGCCTAACGACAAACTCCACCAAAGCGGCTCTAAGTTGGTAATGCCCATTTTGCTCATTTCTTTAATCATGGGGATCATGGTTGCAACGAACGGAATGTTATCAATAAACGCTGAGGCGATTGCACTCATCCACAAAATCAGCATAGCAGTAGCAGTCAGATTGCCGGCTGTCAGTTCAATAGCCTTTTTGGCGAGCAGAGCAATGACCCCTGTCTCGACAAGACCAGCCACTAAAATGAATAACCCAGCAAAGAAAAAGATGGCCAGCCATTCAATTTTGCGCAATACATGCTCTAGACCGTGCTCATTATTAGCATGAGTCAATAAGAGCAGTAAGCTGGCACCAGTAAGCGCAGCAGTTGCTGATTCCAAATTCAGCATACGATGGGTCGCAAACAAGCCAATTGTCAACGCCATGACAAACAAACATTTTTTTAATAATTTCTTATCATGAATCTGTTTTGTTTCATCCAGTTCCATGACCTGCTGTTTTAATTCTTCTGTAGTAATAAGCTCTTTACGGTAAATAAAAACTAGCAGTGCAATGGTTACAATAAAAATAATGCCACATACTAAAGATAAATTATGAACAAACGCCATAAAATCCAGTTCTTTCACAGCACTGCCAATCATGATATTAGGGGGATCACCAATTAATGTAGCTGTACCGCCAATATTTGAGGCCAATATCTGAGCAATCAAGTAAGGAGCAGGCCGAACTTTAAGCTGAGCTGTGATACTAAAAGTAACTGGAACAGTAAGCAGGACTGTGGTGACATTATCAAGCAGAGCTGAGCATAGTGCTGTTAATGTACTAAGCACCACCAGTAAGCGCGCCGGATCAGCATTGACTTTTTTGGCCGCCCAAATAGCTAAATATCTAAACAAGCCTGTTTCACTGGTAATATTGACAATAATCATCATACCGATCAACAAACCAATTGTATTAAAATCAATATGAGCAATGGCTGTTTCCTGAGAGACAATTCCCAGCAAAATCATGACCACTCCACCAGCTAAAGCAATGACTGTACGGTGAATTTTTTCTGAAACAATGATCGCATACGCAAAAATAAAAATACCAATAGCTAATAAAGCTTGATTCTCCACATTGATTCTTCCCTCCAGGTCAATATTAAAATCGCTAACGATTACCAATAATATAATACCTCTTTTTTGCCAAAAGGTACATTTATTAAAGATAATGATTCATCTGCAAAGCATATTCTTTACAAAAATTAAAAAGAAGCGCCTTACAGCGCTTCTAGTAAAAACATCTTATTGTTGAACGTTGTACATGCCATGGCTTTGCATATATTGAAAAATTCCTTCGCCATGTTCTTGCTCTTCTTTTTGAATATGATTCAGTACTTGTCGAATGCTAGGATCAGCAAACTCAAAAATTGCTGTATCATAAGCACCGGAAACATACTTCTCAGTCATGAGCATATCATTACACAGTTCTGCATCTTTAGAATTGGCAGCTGACTGAGCAGTTGTACTGGAAGTCGCAGTCGCTGATTGCATACTGCCTTGTTGATTTCTTTGAGCCTGCTGCCCCTGTTGGCCTTGCTGACCTTGTTGGCCTTGCTGATTCTGTTGCTGGTTTTGCTGACCTTTTTGCTGCACATTTGGCACTTGGCCACTGAGAATCTGATTGACGGTGCTTAGATGCTGCTGCTCAGATTGTGCAAATGAAGTAAATAGCTGCTTTAATTGTGGGTCTTGAGCCTGGCTTGCATACGATTGATATTTCTGAATACAAACCTGTTCATGATTTTTTTGATCATTTAAAAGCATTTTTTCTTTCTGGGATAAGTTAATTGCCACAGAAATACACCTCCTGCCGATAGTGTTGCCTGATCGTTGGAAGCCTATTCTATTTCTCCCCTTTTTTTGCTATACTACAAGTTAAAGTGAAATTTGTGTAGCTAAAAATTCTAGCATGAATTGAGATCAATCTTGAGCAAATGGGCTAAACTATAAGCAATAGCATTGAGGCAGTTCGGATCATGTTAATAAAAACTGCCTAAAATTCTGGGGAGGATTGAGATGGAAATAAACCTGCAGTTAGGCATGAAGAGCGAAAAATCCGAGCAAGTAACTGAGCATAATACCGCAATCAAGTATGGAAGTGGTGGAGTCGCAGTTTATGCGACGCCAGCAATGATTGGCTTAATGGAAGGAACCTGCCTGGCAGCCGTTGACCCTCATTTACCGGCTGGTTTGGCAACAGTGGGAACCCAGATCAATGTCAGCCACTTGGCGGCAACACCGGTGGGAATGACGGTACGCGCAACGTCCGAGCTAATTGAAATCTCTGGGAAGAAATTATCTTTCCGGATTGAAGCGTTTGATGAGAAAGAAAAAATTGGTGAAGGCACCCATCAGCGATATATCATCGATATTAACAAGTTCCTCCAGCGAACAGAAAGCAAAAAATGATTATTTTTCTTTGGGCTTTACGGGTACAGCAGTGAGCGTAACTTGACTGCCTTGACGCGCCACCTTAATCGTAAAATCAACTACACCTTGCTTAAATAAATCCAATTTGATATCAAGAAGTGCCTTGCCCACCTTTTCTTGCAGCTCAAGAGTAAAGAAAGCGGTAGCAAGGTTTTCTTTTTGTTCTTTTTTAACTGGTTTAACGGCTTCTTCAACTTCGTTAAACACCGTATTCTCAAAGGTAGCTTTTTCTTTGAAACCAACCATCATTGCATTGTCACTTAGGTTTTTTGGTATTTTTGCCATTGATGTTCACCTCAAAAAGGGCAGTTACAGCAGACTGTAAATGCCCCATTTTTTTTAGCCTTTTTGTGCCTTAGCCCACGAATCCCGTAAGCCTACAACACGATTAAACACTAGATTGCCAGGTTGTGTATCAGGATCTACACAGAAATATCCCTGACGGAGAAATTGATAACGGTTGCCTAATTTGGCCTCAGCCAAACTAGGTTCAGCAATACAAGTAGTAATCACTTCCAGCGAGTGTGGATTCAAGGTGGCAATAAAATCTTCTGTCTCTTCCTCACTGTCATCAGTAAGCAAATAATCATACAGTCGAACTTCAGCCTTGATTGCTTGAGCGGCACACACCCAGTGAAGTGTTCCTTTCACCTTCCGCCCACTATTTGCACCGCCGCTTTTGGTTTCAGGGTCATAGCTGCAGCGAATCTCTATAATATTTCCGGCATCATCTTTGACAACAGCTTCACATTTAATAATATAAGCATGTTTTAGACGGACTTCCTGGCCAGGTGCCAAACGGAAGAACTTTTTAACCGGAACTTCCATAAAGTCATCCTGCTCAATATAGATTTCACGGCCAAAAGGAATCGTTCTATTTCCCATTGCCGGATCTTCCGGGTTATTTTCTGCAACCAGCTGTTCAACTTGTCCTTCCGGGTAGTTTTCAATGACCAGCTTAAGGGGCCGCAACACCACCATTGCCCGGGCGGCCCTAGCATTCAGATCCTCGCGAATACAATGTTCCAGCATGGCAATATCTACGGTACTGTTACTTTTGGCAACACCAATCCGATCACAGAAATCACGGATGGCCTCTGGTGTATAACCACGGCGGCGTAATCCAGAAATGGTTGGCATCCGCGGATCATCCCAGCCACTCACATGACCGCCTTCAACGAGCAGCCTTAACTTACGTTTGCTCATCACCGTATTATTTAAGTTTAAGCGGGCAAATTCAATTTGTTGCGGCCGGGGAACTTGGAAATCACAGGCTTCCAGCACCCAGTCATAAAGTGGACGGTGATCTTCAAACTCTAAGGTACAAATGGAGTGGGTGATATCCTCCAGTGCATCAGAAATAGGATGGGCATAATCGTACATTGGATAAATGCACCATTTATCGCCTGTGCGATGATGAACAGAATGAGAAATACGATATAATACCGGATCACGCATGTTCAAATTTGGCGAAGCCATATCAATTTTTGCTCTAAGCACGCGTGTGCCATCTGGAAATTCACCAGCTCTCATGCGCGCAAACAAATCGAGATTTTCTTCCACCGAACGACTGCGAAATGGACTTTCTTTGCCAGGTTCAGTAAGCGTTCCCCGGTACTCACGCATTTCCTGTGCGGTTAGATCGCACACATAAGCTCTGCCATATTGAATCAAGTGAACTGCGCATTCATACAATTTATCGAAATAATCGGAAGCATAATACATGCGCTCAGCCCAATCAAAACCAAGCCATTTTACATCTTCCTGGATAGATTCCACATATTCAACATCTTCTTTAACTGGATTTGTATCATCAAAACGAAGATTGCATAATCCACTATATTGGCGCGCCAAACCGAAATTCAAGCAAATTGATTTAGCATGACCAATATGGAGATACCCGTTAGGCTCTGGGGGAAATCGTGTGTGAACTTTATCGCTGTATTTTTGATTACGCAAGTCTTCATCAATAATATTTTGAATAAAGTTTGAAGGTACTACAGGGTTTGTCGACATAATACAGGCTCCTTCGTGACGTTTTTTTCTAAATTGACGTTATTCGTCATCATGACTTGTGTTTCCTGCTCCATTTAAGCATCTCTTGTCTATTATGGTAAAATATAGCTTATATTAATACAAAAATATACAGATCGTACAAAAAACACGCTAAATAATGATCACATTTGTAAAAAGGCTCTTCATTAAGCAAATGAGTCTTCATCTGCCAAAACGCTCATAATCAGTATCCTGTTCAATTTTTGCTTGAATATAAGATTGCAAAGTTTGAACTGCCTGCATAATCTTTGGATCATCCGGTAAACTGTCCACAAGCTCTTTCACATATCCCTGTTTAACAATATTTTTCATTGTCCAGACATAATGAATGTCATAAAGCCAAGTCAATCGTACCAGTTTTCGATCATCGGCTGTACGAATATAAGAATTATCACATTGCTTTCCAGCCATCAATCCCTCAGCGTACAATGGAGTGTATCCTTGATCATCAGACGGCCGAATCGTAGGTGATAAAACACGGTAAATATCCAGCTTATCTGCATCACGAATGATTCGGGCAAATAGCTTCTGCCGCTCCAGTCCCTCTTCAGCGATTGCAATAGCATTATGATTGATAATGGCAAAATTCAGACAGGCGCGATCAGTTAGGCTCAGTTTGTCCAACAAAGGCAAGCCAGCGATTTCTTTTAACCCCAACATGGCATGGTTTTCCGAGATGCTGTCCCGAAATGTCCGGTAAACTGCATATTGTTTAAAACGTCCAATATCGTGAAGCAGTCCTATGATTTCTGCCAATTGTTGTTCATGCTTAGGCAGGCCTAAGTTTTCAGCCAGGTATCGGCAATTCAGCGCAACCTGCCGGGTATGGTCTTCCTTTAATTGAATATTAGTCAGAATATCACCATCAACTGAATAAAAAGACTCAACATAGTCTTTGATCCAGTTTGTTAATTCCTCTATGAACCGTTGCATCATTTCACATCCAAAATTATGAAGTTATCACTGAGTTATTGTTATATCATATGAAACTATTGACAGGTTTTCAAGTAAGTCAATGAATTTTTCAACCTAAAAGACGGCATTTCTTTACAAATCGTTAACGTTATGATAACAAACTCAGCAAACAATTCATTTATAATGAAGCCATAGTCATTAGAATTGATAGGAGGTAATCTCGTGAATACAACTCCTTACTTCCAGCATCTCTATGATTTATCCAGCCAACTCGCCTTGGCGACAGCCCGTTTTCAGTCCAGTTGGCTTAATAGAAAGCTCTCCCAATAAAGCTTACCATCCCCTCGACCAAATATTGCATACAAATAAACTGAGAAAGCCGTTTTCTTAATGGCTTTCTCAGTTTATTTGTATGCAATTAACCTATGATTATTCTCTGAGTCTACCCATCAAGCCTGTTCTTACATGACGCGTTTTGAACCTGTAAAAAGGCTTAATACCCATAGAAATACCATTGCACCGATCGTGCTCACTATAATAGTACCAATAGTTCCATAGTTATTAAAGCCCATTAAGCTGAACAAAAATCCACCGACATAAGCTCCAATAACACCAACGACCAAGTTTCCAACCAGACCAAAGCTACTGCCTCGCGAAATTTTACCAGCCAGCCACCCGGCAATGAGTCCGATAATCAGAGACCACAGCATAATGGATCCTCCTTTTAGGAAACATAATGTTAAAATAAAAATCCTGTTGCTGTGATTAGTCTACCCCGTTCATTATTGTCTATTACGTTATATTTTCCCAATTTCAGCCCATCCGCATTTGGCGTCGCGGCGTATAAAGTTCCAATAAGTTCGGCGGCGGATCTGACTTAAGCGTAACATCGGCTCCCAGCTCCAATATTTTTTCAACCGCTGCCTTAAAGTCATAATAGACTTCCCATTTTGCCTTGACCAGATCTTTTCCATTGAGTCGCAATAAGTATGCCGGGTGATAAGTCGCGATCGCTGGAATTCCATATTTCGTTTCAAACCAAGTTCCGCGATCTTTCGTAATCCGGGCATTGTCATGATTGAGATATTTTAAGGCAACACTTCCCAAAGCAATGATGACCTTGGGCTGAACTAATTGCAGCTCTGTATCCAGCCAAATATTCGCACAAAACCGGCCCTCTTCAACCGTTGGGGTTCGGTTGCCCTTAGGGCGGCACTTAACTATATTTGTGGTATAAATCAAATCTCTGGTTACCCCAACGCTGGCTAGGGCCTTATCCAATAATTGCCCGGATGGACCTACCAGTGGTACTCCATATTCATCCTCCACGCGCCCTGGTCCTTCCCCGACTATGGCCAGTAAGCCTTCCGGTGTGCCGTTATATGATGTTGGACCATGATTGGGATCTTGGGCCAGTGCACATTGTTTGCAATTAAATAAGGAAGCTTCTAACTCCGCATGATTGTTAAACATTTTTTCACTCCTAGCTCAGAATGCACCGATATTATTTCGAAATACTACAAAACACTAATTACACACTTTTGAGCATATTCCTCTTGCCTCTAACCTTTTTGTGCTCATAAGTTATTCAACACATTGAAAGTCACAGCTACTAAATAATCGTGAAATTTTTCCTATATTACTTTTCTTTTGGTAAAAATAGCAGTATGATGATATTGTCTGTCATTTGGAACCTTTAACTAAGGAGGTAATTATCATAATTACAACAATTGTAGCACTGTTTATTCTGGGATTTGGCGTAGGTACATTTGGGACACTGGTTGGAATCGGCGGCGGCATCATTTTAATTCCTATTTTTGTCCTCATAATGCACTATACCCCGCAGCAAGCAGTCGGTACTTCATTAACCATCGTATTTCTAAACGCCATATCCGGAACGTATGCTTACATAAAACAAAAGAAGGTCTATTATGATGCAGCTATTAAGTTTGCCATTGCCACTGTACCTGGTGCTTTTCTAGGCAGCTATCTTGTCGAATATTTCACCGGCGCAAGCTTTCGGCTAACCTTTGGTATATTCCTGATGTTTATTGCTGTCGTCATGTTTCTCCGTTCTTCCTCTAAGGCAGCAAATACTGAATTTGACAAAGAGACATTTACCTATAACCGCACATTAGGAATTTTAGTCAGTTCGGGAGTTGGCTTTTTATCCAGTATTCTTGGCATTGGCGGTGGAGTCATTCATGTTCCAATTATGATTTATATTCTAGGCTTCCCCACTCATGTTGCCACAGCAACTTCCCATTTTGTTCTAGCCGTTTCTTCTTTCTTTGGTGTAACATCCCATTTAATTCTTGGTAATGTATTGTTACTGCCAGCCATTACCATTGGTCTGGGAGCAATTGCTGGAGCACAATTTGGGGCTGCATTATCGCTAAAAACAAAATCAAAATCGATTATTGTCCTGCTTTCGTTAGCCCTGTTTGGCTTGGGTCTGCGACTTGCATTAACAGCCAATCAAATCATTTAACAGCTTTATCAGAACCACTACTAGCAACACCAATTTATAACTCCAATAAAAAAACAAGCGCGACCCGTGATCGCGCTTGTTTTTTTATTGGAGCACTTATGAAAACCATTTACCGCAGTTGTTGCAATGCTTTTTCTTCGGCCGGAATGCGTATCCCTAAGAGCAGCACAATATTTAACAGGGAGGCAACAACCGCAGTTGACCAGGCATTAAAAATAAGCGGAACACAAATCAGCTCTATACAAACAGCCAGATAGTTAGGATGAGGAATAAAACGATAAGGCCCTTGCTGAACGCGATGCTTGCCTGGTACAATGAGTATCCGTGTGTTCCAGAAATGTCCCAAGCTCACCATACACCAATATCTTAGCCCCTGCGCCAAGATAAACAGGCTTAGCCATACATACCAAATATTACTCAACTGACTGCTGGAAGTAGCTTCATAGATCCAGCCAATAAACCAGCTTATATGTAGTGCCAAAAATAACGGGTAGTGTTCCGGACTATATTCTCTCCCCCCCATTGCCAAAACATACTTCTGATTGCGGGCTGCAATATAGAGTTCACTCAGCCGCTGTATGATAATGACAGCGGCCAGATAGCAGGCACTGTTTTCTACCATCTGAACAACACCTGCTCCGCGCTAAATCCTGGCCCTAACGCCAAAATGACGCCGTATTGATTGGCTTGCAAATGATTTTGCAAATATTTTTCCATGACAAACATAACCGAAACGCTCGACATATTACCAAAATTCTCTAAGACCTGGTAGGCTTCTTCAACTTGCTGCCTGGTTAGGTCTAAACTGTCTCTATAGGCTTCGATAACTTTCGGACCGCCGGGATGCACAATATAATGTTCAATCTCGCTTCGGTCAATTTCCCAGGCTAGGCTGGCATAATCCATTAATTCTGGTAAGTTTTCTCGCACAATAGTAGGGATATCACGTGAGAATCTCACTTTCAAGCCAGTTTCAACAACATCCCAGCCCATCACATCTTCTGAATCGCTGAAAAGCGTGCTCAAGCTGCCTAATATGACTGGACCATGCCCCTTAGTTGATAAAACTGCAGCTGCAGCGCCATCGCCAAATAGCCCTGTACCAACTAAATTTGATTTGGACAGATCATTACGTTGAAAGGTAAGACTGCACAATTCTACCGCAACAAGCAATACAGGCTTTCCAAGGGCTCTGGTAAGTTCCGCAGCACGCGCAATCCCAGCTGCACCGCCGGCGCACCCCAGTCCCCATATCGGTAATCGAACAGTATGGCTTGACAATTCGAGCTTAGCGATTAATTTGGCATCTATGGTTGGCGTAGAAATACCAGTTGATGAGACAAAAATAATGCCCCCAATCTCATTTGGAGTAATATTTGCCCGGTCTAAAGCTTGACGCGCTGCCTTTTCACAAAGCTCAAGGGCAATTTTCTCATAAAGACAATTGGCTTCAGCGAAGGTATGGCTTTCGGAATACCATTCAAGCGGTTTAGCCAAATAGCGGGTTCTAATCCCCGCATGATCGAAAACGGGTAACAATCTGTTAAGATTTTTGACATCTTGACTAAATAACATTTCAATATACTTTTTTATCCGGGTCTGATCAAGCTGAAACTCTGGTACTGCCAATCCGAGAGCAAGCATTTTGGCTTGAGACATATCCCACCACAACCTTTATTTGTAAATTGAGCAACTTCCACTACCGCCTGTCAATACCAAAAGCGCCTCCTGCAACTAGCTTTCCAAAGTATACGGCTTTTCCAGGTACCAAATAAGTAGCTCAATAATTTATATGCCAAGTACAGGTTGTCACTTGCTAAAAATTACATTGATTCTAAATCATTTTAAAAACAAGATTAATTTGTAATAATCTGAAACAGTTAGGAAACAATAAAGGAAGTCTCCGACTAAATCAATCGGCATTATGGGGGGAAATAGATGTTATTAAGCTGGCTGGCTATGAAAATGATGGATCCAATGATGGATGAAGCTATGACGAAAATGATGACTGAGGACTATTCCGATAATCCTTTCTTATTAGTAACGGCAGCAGAGAAACTGACACCGCGTGCGGCAATAGAGGCTGCGATTAGAGCAGAAAGCGGAATGGAGTTAGCTAGACCGCTCGGCAGTCCGAATGTACTATCACCCTGGAATAAAATTTTACTCAATCCACGGCAATTATTTGAATTGCCGACGGAAACTATACAGCAAATTAGTACCCAAACAGTCATTGGACCGAATGCTAAGAAACCCTTAATATTAGATATCCCTATTATGATTACAGGCATGTCTTATGGTGGTTCTCTTAGTTTACCCATGAAAATTGCTTTGGCCAAAGGGGCTTCACTCGCCGGCACTTCAACCAACACGGGTGAATCAGCAGTCACGGTTGAGGAACGCTCTGCCGCTAAATTTCTCATTGGTCAATATCATCGTGGCGGCTGGCTGAGCGGAGAACAACAACTTAGTCAGCTTGATGCGATTGAAATTCAGCTTGGCCAGGGAGCATGGGGCGGTGCAGTAGAAGAATCTGTTACCTATCATAAAGATAAACATCTCAAGGGTACTTGGAATTTAGAAGATGATGAGAAAGGTGCTACCATTTATTCGAGAATGCCAGGAAAAAGCACCCCTCAAGACTATATCAAAATGGTTAATTCAATGAAATCACAATATGACGTACCTGTAGGCGTTAAAATTGCCGGTACAGATTTTATCGAATATGAGCTAGCCATTATCGCCCAAACTCAGGCCGACTATATCGTCATTGATGGAGCCGAGGGCGGCACATCTTCATCTCCACCCACCTTGCAAGATGATTTAGGATTGCCTACTCTTTTCTCCTTAGTGCGCACAGTCAACTGGCTTAAGGAGAATGATCTTCGTGATCGCTTTAGTATCATTATTGCCGGCGGCATGACCACGCCTGGACACTTTCTCAAAGCACTGGCTTTAGGTGCTGACGCCATTTACATTGGAACAATCGCACTGATGGCCGCAATGCAGGCACAGGCTCTCAAGGTCTTACCCCAGGCTCCGCCCTCACAGCTTGCCTTATATAATGGTCATATGACCGACAAATTAGATATCGACAAAGCTGCGCACAGCTTAGCAAACTTTCTTAATTCCTGCACTGCCGAGATGAAATTAGCAGCACAAGCTATGTCGAAGCAGGCTTTAACCGAACTGACTCTTGACGACTTGGTCACTGTGGACATAGAACTCGCTGATTGTATGGGAATTCGTTATGCCGGCAAAGCGCGAAATCTTAGAATGCCATCGCAATCCAATCGCCACATACCAGCTCAGTCGAATCCGTCTCAGAATATTCCCATGCAATAACGACAAACAAAAAGCTGTTATGACATCTTTGCTTGGATTGTCATAGCAGCTTTATTTTGATAATCAACGTCAACCCTCCATGACATTTTCTAAAAATGAAAGTATCAGCCTGTTAAACTGGCTGTATTCTTCTGCCTGTGGATTTACGGCACTATCTTGAAAAATATAATACTGGGATTGTGGGTTGAGCTCAATAAATCTGTCGATATACTGATAACTGCCTAATTTTGCTTTTTTACCCCAGATGAGTAGCATTGGTTTGTTAATTTCATTAAAAAACGGAGCCACATCATAATTGCTCATCCCCGAAATAAAGGAAGCTGGTGCATATTGAGCATTTGGGCACTGATGTGCAGCATCAAACAAATAATTGACAGTACCAACCGTTACATTGCTTGGATTTGCATAGATAAACTCAGTTAAGAAATATTTGATGGACTGTCGTGAGGCAAAAGCCTGGTATAAGGCTTCCCCTTGCACGGGGTTAGTGAAGAGTTTAAACATAGAAAAACTATTGTCATTGGGTAATCCATCATTTGTCCCGATTCCTGATGGTGTGACTAACATCAGAGACCGAACCAGTCGAGGAAATTCATAGGCAATTCCACTGCCGTATGCAGCCGATAACCCGCTTGCCAATATATGAACCGGTTCTTGGACAACCACTTCAATAAATTCTCTTATAACTGTCATATATATTTCAGCCGTGTACACCATACTGCGTTTTTCTGACATTCCAAATCCGATTAAGTCCAGAGCATAAACACAGGCACAACGGTCGAGAGCTGAAAAATTATTGCGCCACTCAAATACAGAGGCACCAAGATTAATTCCATGAACAAGTAATAGTGCCTCGCCTCTGCCTGAAACATAATAGATGATATCGCCATAACTACTATGAAATATTCTTTGCTGCCCTGCTAATACATTAGGCAGAGGCGGCGCACAAATTGTCGGATAGCTATTCATAATGGAAGCTCCTCTCACCTTATTTTCTGAACGAATTCCATGCAAATGATGTTGATAAGCATATTGCTAACTAAGTCGATATCGGTGTCACAAAACCTTTATCATCCTATCTGATATATCTTATGTTAGAAAGCGAATGTTTGATTAATGAAATCACGGTTTCTAAACAAATAAAAACGGAGCAGGCAAAATTCAGCCTGTTCCGTTTAAAATTCCAGCTATTTATTTTTTAAAGACGAGTTCTTTAACCACTTCTCCAGCAATGATCAAGCCAACTACCGAAGGTACAAAAGCAATACTGCCAGGAATCTGATTGCGTACTGTACATTTTCGGGTACTGCCAGACGGGCATACACATCCAGTTGCGCAATTTGCCTCAGGGTTTTCGATCGGCCGTATAGGCTGTTCCTTAGAGTAAACAACTTTAAGTGAGTCAATACCACGGTTGCGTAACTCTTTGCGCATGACTTTTGCCAAAGGACAAACTGTTGTTTTATAAATATCAGCTACTTCAAACCGAGTAGGATCAAGTTTGTTACCCGCTCCCATGCTGCTGATAATTGGGATATTCTTTGCCTTTGCCCGCACAACTAAATCGAGCTTTCCAGTTACAGTATCAATGGCATCAACAATATAATCATAATCATCAGCGATTAACTCATGAGCCGTATCCGGCATATAAAATTTTTGAAAGATAGTAACTTCAGCTTGTGGATTGATATCAAGAATACGCTCTTTCATAACCTCGACTTTTGCCTTGCCAATGGTTTTCGTAGTTGCATGCAATTGTCTGTTAATGTTTGTCAGGCAAATGCAATCATCGTCAACTAAGACAAAGTTTCCTACTCCAGAACGAGCTAGGCCTTCAACAACATAGGTACCTACTCCACCAATACCAAAAATGGCAACTTTACTCTGTGACAACTTCTGCAAACCGTCAATACCGATCAATAATTCAGTTCTAGAAAATCGATGTAACATAAATTCACCTTTATCTTTTTATTATTCTACCATTATAATCGATACCATTCAGTTAATAAAGTACTTGTTCTAATCACAGCACTCGTACACTCTTTAACAGTTAATCCCAGCTACCGATTACTGCTCAACATTATTATATGGATCCCAATTTTTCAATTTTTCGAGTTCTCCTTGCGCAGTCTTAATGTCCACAAGGAGCCTGGCTTTGTCAGTCGGTAGTGTACCGGCAAATGCAGTATAGTTCGATATATGATTGCTCCGGAAGATACAGCGATTGTGTGCGGGTAAATCAATGTGATCGACAATAGCGTATAATTCTCCCATAATTTCGGACGGTGATAGTAATTCAAATTCACCCCGTTCATATTCATCCCGCAACTCACTGCCGCGATACATCATAAGTGTCAGCGCACTTAGCATAGTAGGGCGTATCTGACTGATAGCCCGCGCAGTATTCAGAGCATGCTGCTCAGAGCCAGTTTTGCCGGCAAGCCCTAATATGATCATCATGGATAACTTAATATCAGCTGCTACTATTTTCTGTCCTGCCTCAACCGATTGTGCGGCATCAACGCCTTTACAGACATGCTTTAAAACAGAATCATCACCTGATTCCATGCCATAATAGACCAGCTTCAAACCAGCTTTTTGTAATTGTCTCAACTCATCAGGCGTTTTGCGCAAAATATCTTGTGGCCCGGCATAACACGACACCCTCTGCAGCCGTGGAAAGGCACTTGAAAGCAAGCTTAAAATTTCTAACAGTTTGTCTGTGGACAATATTAATGCGTTGCCATCCGCTAAGAATATTCGCCGAATATGCGCTCCATATGCTTTAGCCTGTTCAATCTGAGTAATAATTTCTTTCATTTCTCTAGTTCGAAACTTGACACTACGATACATATTACAATAAGTACATCGATTATGTGAGCATCCGATCGTTACGCGTAAAATAAAACTATGTGCTTCACTGGGCGGACGGAATACTGGGCCTTCAGCAGTATCAAAATACATAGTTACCTCCTCATTCATTGAATGCTTGCTGCAAGATTAGACACTGTAAGAGCAAGCACAAACACTCTCGATCAAATTCGTTTACTAAGCTTTTAGGAAATTATCACAGAAGTCTTAGCCTAAGTTTTTTTATGTGTAACAAAGCTTACCTTTCCCTCATAGTATACATAGGAAGATGCTAGGAGGTGAAAAACATTTGCGCCCGTATGAATATCCTGAAATTTTAGATTGGGATGACAGAAACTATCGTGATAATAGTCAGCAGCAGCGATGCTTGCCGGCTGTAGCAGCTATAGCCGCAATAGCTGCTTTTGCAGGCTGCCGTCCGCGCAGTTGCTATCCTCGTTATGATTATCCATCCAACTGTTACCCTTGGGGTAACTATCGACCCGTGTATTGCTCTCCTAACTTCATTTGTATGCCAAGACCGTGTTACCCCTATTAGTGGTTTAATTAGGTTATTTGCCATGTTCCCCCAATCGGTTACTTATGCCACACACTTACTAGACTCCAATCGGAGTCATTTTTTTTGTAATGAATCTCATATAAAGAAATTAGCTAATGCCATGATACCAAGATTAAAAAACTGAGCACTCTTCTCCTCTAACGGCTAAATGCCACAAAAACCTTGTTTTGTGGCAATCAACAACTAAATTTTCCATCAGCCCAGCAACATCATATTATTTAAGCTTTTTTCAATATAAAAACGGTTATCTCAGCAGGGCATCCTAATCGGAATGGAAACCAACTACCCGTTCCAGTACTTACATAGCCATACGATTGATGATTTCGATATAAACCACGCATATATTTATATTTTACAGGCAGCAGCGATTGTCCAAAAATCGCTACCTGTCCTCCATGAGTATGACCGGTTAAAGTCAAAGGAATATCTGTTTCAAACGCGTTATAAATAAAATCTGGATGATGACTGAGTAAAATCTTAAACGCATTTGCTGGAACACCTTCAATCGACTGCGCAAACATACTTTGCCGCTTGACGGCCTGCTCTTGACCATTATCGGCCCATGGATAATCTACACCTAAAAGATAGAAAGGCTGGTCAGCATCAATAATCATTTGATTGCTATTTTCTAATACCCTGATCGGACTATTCACAAGCGCCTGCCTTATTTTCTTAATATCACGGAAATACTCATGGTTGCCCCAACAGAAATAGACACCATACTTAATCTCATGTGCTAGTTCCGACAATCTATCGATTGTAGGTTGCAGTAAACTGAGATCATCTACTAAGTCTCCAGTAATGACTAACAGATCCGGCTTTTCTCGCCTGACAGTAGCAAGCACTTCTTCTAGCTTCTCTACTGAGAAGAATAAGCCAATATGAGAATCACTGATCTGAATAATTTTAAACTCATCTAAGTATTGCGGTAAACTTGCCCAAGAGAGTTCTTGCCGCTGTGTAATAATGTTAGAACCACCTGAATAGACGCCATATGAACTGACACCAAAGGATGTGAGCGGCAGCAGTCCAGCAACGGTATTCTGAATAAATCTCCTACGACTTAAGCCTTCGCCTTGATTTCGTACATTTTCTCTGCGAGAGAGCGTTAGTAATTGAAAGCCTGCATAAAATAGGGGTGAAAGCACGAATAGCAGAATTTGCCCCATAAACCAGACGAAAGGCAGTCGAGAAAGATCTGCTGGTATGATCGACGTCTGCACGATTCTGCTAACTGGCAAACTCACGATGGCAATTGCACTCAAACTCCAATACAGGTTTCTGACAAAGGGTGTCTCATAAATCGGAAAGAATCTTTTCAGCAAGCGATAAATAATCCAACTAATACCCACTAGGATTAAAAAAACAATGAGTAATGCTACATTTGTAGGACCGTGCACAATAACCTCCTGATATTTCGATAGCTTCAATAATACTATTATGCAACAAACCTCTGCAATTAATCTACAAAATACTCTAACTTACCAAAATAATCCCAATAAATTCTATCATGAAACCTATTCTCCTTATCCCTGAAATCTGATAAACTATTTTAGTTAGAAGAACCAGGTTATTGCTCAAAGGGAGGTTCTCGATCATGAAACTACTCAATGAAATTTATGACTGGACTGTTAGTTTATCAACTGCGTTTGTCATTGCGCTGTTTATTAATATTCTAGTCTTCCAGCCTACGAAAGTGGTCGGCAATTCCATGCAGCCTACGCTTCAAGATAGTAATTACATTATCGTATCAAAAATATCCCATACATTTAAGACTGAGCCAAGTTATAATGACATCGTCATTATCGACAGTCGTGTAAACCGGGACCGTACCTGGAAAGACGACATATCTGCTCCAATTGTAACATATCTAAGTGCATTGGGATTAACAAGTGCTCCTGATCATGATGTATGGGTAAAACGAATTATTGGCAAACCCGGTGATACTCTTGAATTTAAGAACCATAGAGTTTACCGTAATGGACTTGCCCTGGATGAGCCTTATATTAAAGAAGCTATGAGCTACACTTCAGATATGTCAATAACCGTACCACCAGCGCACGTTTTTGTGCTTGGCGATAATCGCAATAATAGCAGCGACAGCCGCTACATCGGACCGGTCAAATTTGATCATATTCTGGGAACTATGGTATACAAATTATAATCACCGAACTCGCGTATCTTACATTGAGGTGATTGCCTATGGGCGTTTCAACTGACAATACTGATTTCACTGAAGCAGATTTAAATAGCTTAGTATTACTTGCGGCAGTACTGGCTATAATCATTGGAAAGGGAAAAACTTCGGATGAGCTCAATGTTATTGGAAATTTTTTATCGACTCTCGGTACGGCTCTGACCGTCCTAGGCTCCACCTCGAAGGCGAATGATGACCAAACTCCACCAACATCAAAACAGGTGTGTGGCAACGATATTCAACAGCAAATTGATCAACTTAGAATACAAATCGATCAACTCAACAACAAGATAAATAACGATGACTCTTATTATCCTAAAAAATAAAGTAAGTCCAATTGCAATGAATTGGACTTACTTTATTTTTATTTAGACTTCACCTCTAAGATGTGCTAGTTCAGCCTGTTTTTCACTATAGTACCACCGAACCGAACTGCCAATTGCACAACGTATTGCATCCATTTTACCTTGTTGCGCTAGCTTTTTAAGTTTACTTACATCAAACCCACAGACAGAAAAATAACTTGCCGAAATGAAGCCTCTTTCTCTCATCAATTGACGGTAGCTATTACTGTCTTTTCGATCCATCTCCACAGTTTTAATTGCCATATTGTTCCTCCCATCAACTATAATGAGACTACATATGCAAATAGTGATACTACTAGTATTTTAAAACATTTTTTCATTTCTGTATATTACATTTTCATAAAAATTTTTACCAATTGCATTATATATTGTAAAGACTATGTTAATTTTTTCAGTATTCCATACAGTATTGCACTAATTTAATTGTCAAGTAAGCAAAAAGTCCTATTTACTTTAGTAAATAGGACTACGATCAACAATAAGAATATGGAGCTGGCGAGAGGAATTGAACCCCCAACCTGCTGATTACAAGTCAGCTGCTCTACCAATTGAGCTACACCAGCACATGGTGCCTCAGGGCAGAATCGAACTGCCGACACGAGGATTTTCAGTCCTCTGCTCTACCGACTGAGCTACCGAGGCAAATTAGATAGCTATGAATCTTTAATTAAATGGCGACCCGGATGGGACTCGAACCCACGACCTCCGCCGTGACAGGGCGGCATTCTAACCAACTAAACTACCGGGCCGTATTTGGTGGGCGATGACAGGATCGAACTGCCGACATCCTGCTTGTAAGGCAGGCGCTCTCCCAGCTGAGCTAATCACCCATATTTATATTCGTCAAACCTGCTTGTTGATCAATCAACAGCTATGTCTAACATTGAATAACGAATTGGTGACCCGTAAGGGAATCGAACCCTTGATACCGCCGTGAAAGGGCGGTGTCTTAACCGCTTGACCAACGGGCCATGAATGGTGATCCACGATGGGCTCGAACCATCGACACCCTGATTAAAAGTCAGGTGCTCTACCAACTGAGCTAGTGGATCATATGGCTGGGGCGGCTGGACTCGAACCAACGCGTGCGGGAGTCAAAGTCCCGTGCCTTACCAACTTGGCGACGCCCCAGTATTAAAATGCCAATCGAGTTGCCTCGCTTGGCATCTTTAAATTTGGCTCCTCGAGTAGGACTCGAACCTACGACCGATCGGTTAACAGCCGATTGCTCTACCAGCTGAGCTATCGAGGAATAAAATCAGCAGCTTTCTATCCTCCCAGGCCGTTTCCAGCCAAGTACTTTCGACGTATAAG
>BIFV01000017.1 GCA_003990955.1 Sporomusaceae bacterium FL31 | reverse complement strand
GGTGAAGCAACTGGAAATCCAGCTTCAATAACATCGACATTTAATTTAGCAAGGGCCTGCGCTATTTCAAGTTTCTCACTTGCTTCCAAACAAACCCCGGGGGTTTGTTCTCCATCGCGTAAAGTTGTATCAAAAATTTTAATGCTGGCAATGTCCATAACGCCCACCCCTTAAGTTTTAGTAGTGAGGCTGTTGAAAGCTAGTAGGCAACCTGCCCTACATCGTTTATCAACAGCCTCAAGTTATTACTTCTTATTCAGCCAAGTCATCATTGACCGTAATTCTTTACCGACTTTTTCAATTTGATGGTCCGCTTCTCTCCGTCTGGTTGCAGAGAATTCTGCCCGGTTGGACTGGTTCTCTAAGATCCAATTTCTTGCAAAAATACCGCTTTGAATTTCAGCTAGTACTTTTTTCATCTCAGCACGAGTTTCAGCAGTCACAATCCGTTTGCCAATCATATAATCACCATATTCGGCTGTGTCGCTGATGGAGTAGCGCATTGCCGCCATTCCGCCCTCATACATCAAATCAACAATTAGTTTCATCTCATGCAAACATTCAAAATAGGCCAATTCTGGCTCATAACCAGCTTCAACAAGAGTTTCGAAACCAGCTTTAATCAGTTCAGTACAACCGCC
The DNA here is from genome assembly GCA_003990955.1 of Sporomusaceae bacterium FL31. Taxonomy (GTDB): domain Bacteria; phylum Bacillota; class Negativicutes; order DSM-1736; family Dendrosporobacteraceae; genus BIFV01. Next base: position 78,306 of record BIFV01000017.1, on the reverse strand, counting down.
GCACAACACAGCCTGCTCACCAAATAAGTCAGTTTCAGTTTCATCTTTAAAGGTTGTTGGAAGCACGCCAGCTCTAGCTCCACCAATTCCGCGTGCATAAGCCAAAGCAACTTCCTGTGCTGTGCCGCTGTAATCTTGATATACCGCCATCAAGCAAGGAACTCCGCCACCTTCGGTAAATACGCGGCGAACTAAATGTCCTGGCCCCTTCGGTGCAACCATAAATACGTCAACGTCGCTCGGTGGAACGATTTGATTAAAATGAATATTAAAGCCATGAGCGAAAACCAATGCACTGCCTGGTTTTAAATTAGGTGCAATATCTTCCTTGTACACTTTAGCTTGTTTCTCATCAGGGATTAGAATCATCGTAATATCAGCTGCTGCAACAGCTTGAGCGACAGGTGCTACCGCAAGGCCTTCGGCCTCAGCTTTCGCCCAAGACTTGCTGCCTTCGTACAAGCCGACAATTACTTTAATACCGCTATCTTTAAGATTGAGTGCATGCGCATGTCCTTGGCTGCCATAACCTATAACCGCCACAGTTTTCCCATGAATCATATCCCAGTTCGCATCTTGATCATAATACATTTTCGCCATAATTATCTCTCTCCTCACATCTTTTATAAATTGTATTATCGCCCCGTTCCAAGCCAATAAGGCCGGTACGGATTGTTTCCAGTATTCCATAAGGTGCTAATAACTCTGTAAATGCGTCAATTTTTTCATCATCGCCGGTAATTTCCAAAATGAGTGTAGTCTTCTGAGCATCCACCACTTTGGCTCTAAATATTTCAGCCATTTTTAGTATCTCGGATCGCGTATCGCCTTCAGCATTTACTTTTAGCAACGTCATTCCCCGGCTTACCGATGACTGAGCTGGCAGTATTTGTACTGCAACAACCTCCACCAATTTTTCCAATTGCTTGATCATTTGGTTAACGATGGATTGATCGCCATGAACGACCACTGTCATCCGTGAGTACTCAGGAAGTTGAGTAACACCAACAGCTAAACTGTCTATATTAAACTCACGGCGTGAAAACATGCTTGCGACGCGAACCAACACGCCTGGCTGATTTTGTACCAATACCGACAATACGTGTTTCAATGGCCTCCCTCCCTTGTTATGAGAATATAAAACCGCCCCTATTGACCCGTTCAGCCAATAGGGGCGGATTAACCGCGGTACCACCCTACATTTTACTCATTTCGCTGGCATTCGCCAACGCTCTCCATAACGCCGGTCAGCGCTTCCATCTATCTCGACTCAAATAGCAGTCGCCTTCAATGAAAGAGTTCATGGGTGAGTTTTGCAAAATATCACACCGGTTCACAGCAACCACCGGCTCTCTGAAGTGCTATCATTTGCCTTTATCCCAATCATTACTTTTTAAAATATCTAACATTCTGTTAGAATTCCCACATGAAGTTGTAACTTTGTAATGTATACATTATCCCAGTAGTAAATCATTTTGTCAAGCTGTTTTTGTTAATATTTTTTACTATGAATCCAACATTTGTTTTATGTAGAAATACATTTTTTAATATGTTCGCTCAGGAAACATTTTTTCTTCGCTAATTGCTGTCATAAGCTCGGGTTGCAAATAATTCCACGTATTCTCTAAGACAACTTTTAGATACTAATAGAGGAACCAAAAATTTAAATTTCAAAGGAGGTTTTCGAATGACATCGAAAAGTAAAACAGCTGAAAGCAAAGCAAAGTATGGTACTATGACTGCCACATCCGATGCTAACAACGAGTATTCTTCCAGCACAACTTCAACTAAGGCTCCAAATACAAATGCAAGCAAAGCACAGTACGGCACTATGACCGCTCTTGCAGATGCAAATGGTGAATACTCCTCCTCAACCAGCAGCGCAGCTCCTAGCACTGGTGCCAGCAAAACACAATATGGTACTATGACTGCTACCGCTGATGCGAATAACGACTATTCCTCTTCTACAATGAGCAGTGCAGCTCCTAATACTGGTGCCAGCAAAGCGCAATACGGCACTATGACAGCCACCGCTGATGCGAATAACGACTATTCCTCTTCTACTGCCAGCAAGAGTAAAAAAGCTCAGCAAGGTACTTTAACGGCTCAATATGATGCTAACGGTAAAGCTTAATAAAGTTCCAGGCTAACTTTAAGGCGATCAAGTTTAAACTTGATCGCCTTTTTAATGGTTACTCATGTATAAAAAGCACACGATTACTTGCTGTATGCCATCATATACTCTGTTCCCAATTTTTCATACTGCTCCAGCACTCGGATTAAATCTTCCTGCTGTTCATCATCCATTGATGTTAAATCTTGAACACCGATAGTTTCCTGTAAGATTCGTTCAACATGAAACGGCGAATATCCTAGTGCCATCAATCTGTTATAAAGCTGCTTGATTCGCTTCTCAACCACTATGTCGTCCTCCTTTATGATTGTTAAGTAATGATTTTTTTTCATTACTATAAATAGCCCTGTAAAATTTCAATTTTCAATAATTTCATTATTAGAATAAATTTATCAAAATACGGCTCTTTTATAACTTTATTAACTAAAAAATTAGAGTTATTCTCCAAGTAAATTATGCCAAAATCCGACACAAATATTTCTTTGCTAAATTACAGACAAAATTATTTATATGCAGCATTGGTTAAAATATGCGTAAAATATAAATGAGTGACTGTTAGATAAAGATCTATCCTTTAAGCCAATTTCGCCGTTAAAATTTTATGTGCTCATAAGATTTTTTTCGTATAATGGAAATTAGATAAGGTAAGCGTGAGGAGTGATGATCTTGGATCAGGTATCAGGTGAACAAAAGCTTTTGGCCATTGTGGCTCATACTGCTTATTTCCTTGGTGGTATAGGGTTTATTTTAGCTCCATTGATTATTTTATTACTTAAAAAAGATGACCCTTTTGTTTATCACCATGCCAAGCAAGCATTAGTAGCCCATTTAGCTTTGCTGGTCACTTCTTTGGTAGTATCTTTATTATGTACGATATTAATTGGGATATTATTGGTGCCAATTTTAATTATTCTGTGGCTTGCATTAGTAATTACTTCATTAATTGCTGCCATCCATGCTTTAGATAGCAAGCCCTATCATTATCCATTCATTCAAGCACTTGTCAACAAGCTATAAATAAACACAAAAAAGGCATTTAATGACTTAGTCATTAAATGCCTTAATTTTATAATTCTTGAATTATGCTTTGCTTGCTGCTACTTCTTGTGCTGCGCAGCCTAAGCCGGCAAGCTTTCTGTAACCTTCCAGTCTTTCTTTAGCATCTTGTTCAGTTTTCTTGAACAGAGAATCAGCGAATTCTGGATATTGTCTTTTCAAGGAAGAGTAGCGAACTTCGCCCATTAAGAACTCTTGGAAATTAGCAGTAGGTTCTTTAGAGTCAAGGGTGAACGGATTCTTACCAGCATCTTTCAGAACTGGATTGTATCTGAACATTGCCCAGTAACCGGATTCTACAGCACGCTTAGTTTCAAGCTGGCTGCAACCCATACCAACCCGTAAGCCATGATTGATGCAAGGAGCGTAAGCAATAATCAAGGACGGTCCTGGATATGCTTCTGCTTCTGCAATAGCTTTAAGAGTTTGATTTTTATCAGCACCCATAGCAATTTGAGCAACATAAACATAACCGTAGCTCATAGCCATCATGCCAAGATCTTTCTTCTTAGTCTTTTTACCACTAGCAGCAAATTGTGCAATTGCTGCAGCTGGAGTTGATTTAGAAGACTGACCGCCAGTGTTGGAATATACTTCAGTATCAAATACCAATACATTCACATCTTCGCCAGAAGCCAATACATGGTCTAAGCCGCCGTAGCCGATATCATAAGCCCAGCCGTCGCCACCGAAGATCCATTGTGATCTCTTAACCAAGAAATCAGTGCTTGAAGCAATTTTGTTAAGCAGTGCGTTGTCGCCTTTTTCAGCTTCCAACAGAGCAGCAACTTTATCCGCTCTATCACGAGTGCCCTCACCTTTGTCTTTATTTTCAAGCCAATCGGTAAGTGCAGCCTCAAGCTCAGCACTGACACCAGCTGCGATAGCAGCTTGAACATCATTAGCCAAGTTCTCACGAACAGCTTTAGTACCAAGGAACATACCAAGACCAAACTCAGCATTATCTTCAAATAGTGAGTTAGCCCAAGCAGGACCGTGACCTCTATGGTTTGTTGTATAAGGAATAGCTGGAGCACTAGCACCCCAGATTGAAGAACAACCCGTTGCGTTAGAAATCATCATTCTGTCACCAAATAATTGAGTGACAAGTTTAGCATAAGGAGTTTCACCGCAACCTGCGCAAGCGCCGGAGAACTCAAGCAGAGGCTGTTCGAACTGACTTCCTTTTACAGTATATTTGTTCACTGGGTTAGTCTTAGGCGAAACTGTCATTGCATAATCCCAAAGCTCAATTTGAGGTGTTTGAGATTCAAGAGGTTTCATCACAAGAGCTTTTTGTTTAGCAGGGCAGATGTCTGCGCAGTTGCCGCAGCCAGCGCAATCCAACGGTGAAACAGCAATGCGATAGCTTGTATCTTTAACACCAATAGCAGCTTTTACAATGAAGCCTTCAGGTGCATTTTTAACTTCAGCCTCAGTAGCAAGTACTGGACGAATTGCAGCATGAGGACAAACGTAAGAGCATTGGTTACATTGGATACAGTTTTCAACTTGCCATTCTGGAACATCAATTGCAATACCGCGTTTCTCATAGGCAGCAGTTCCTAATGGGAATGTGCCGTCTTCCATGCTGCCAACAAATGCACTTACAGGAAGTTTGTCGCCTTCTTGTCTGTTCATTGGCTCAAGGATGTTTTTGATGAAAGCAGGTACTTCTTTCGTTGCAGCCGCTTCGTCAACAGCAGTTTTCCAGGAAGCTGGAACAGTTACTTTTACTGAAGCTTCGATACCATGATCGATAGCGGCATTGTTCATGTCAATAATTTTTTGACCTTTATTGCCATATGAATCAACAACTGCATCTTTCAAGTATTTAACAGCACTTTCCAAAGGAATGATGTTCGCAAGCTTAAAGAATGCAGACTGCATGATCATGTTGAAGCGTCCGCCCAGACCCAGGTCATGAGCAATTTTTACTGCATTAACAATATAGAAATTGATATTGTTGTCAGCAATATAGCGTTTCATAGCTGCAGGCAGTTTTTCTTCCAATTCAGCTTCAGTCCAAGTGCAGTTCAACAAGAATGTGCCGTTTGGTTTTAAGCCTGCTAACAAGTCATATTTATTCGCATAAGATTGCTGTGAGCAGGAAATAAAGTCAGCTTTATTGATCAAATATGGTGATTTGATTGGTTGTTTACCAAATCTCAAGTGAGACATGGTGATACCACCAGATTTTTTGGAGTCATAAGCAAAATATGCTTGAGCATACATGTCTGTTTTATCACCAATGATCTTGATAGCGCTTTTATTCGCACCAACAGTACCATCAGAGCCAAGACCCCAGAATTTGCAAGCAGTAGTGCCTGCAGGTGTAGTATCAACATCTGCACCTAATTCCAAAGATTTGAAAGTTACGTCATCTACGATACCAACAGTAAAGCCGTCTTTAGGCTTATCCGCTTTCAGGTTGTCATAAACAGCAACAATATGGCCAGGAACGATATCTTTACCACCTAATGCATAGCGACCGCCAACGATGGTTGGTTGCCAATCTTGACGACCATAGAAAGCAGTTTTAACATCAAGATACAGTGGTTCAGCCAATGCGCCAGGCTCTTTAGTTCTGTCAAGAACAGCAATGGTTTTAACTGTTTTAGGAATATATTTGAAGAAATGTTCAAGGGAGAAAGGTCTGTAAAGATGTACTGTTAAAAGACCTACTTTTTCGCCTTTAGCGTTTAAATAGTCCACAGTTTCTTCAGCAGCTTCACAAACAGAACCCATAGCAATGATCATTCTGTCTGCATCTGGAGCACCATAGTAGTTGAACAGATGATACTCTCTGCCAGTCAGTTTAGTGATTTCAGCCATGTAGGATTCAACAAGCTCTGGAAGAGCCTCATAGTATTTATTGGATACTTCTCTCTCTTGGAAGTAAATATCAGGATTTTGAGCAGTACCTCTAAGCACAGGATGATCAGGATTTAATGCACCTTTTCTAAATGCATTGACTGCATCCCAGTCTAATAATTTTTCAAGCTCATCGAATTCTAAAACTTCAATTTTTTGAATTTCATGAGATGTTCTAAATCCATCAAAGAAATTGATGAAAGGAACGCGGCCTTTAATAGCAGCTAAATGAGCTATAGCCCCAAGATCCATAACTTGTTGAACACTGCTTTCAGCAAGCATTGCACAGCCAGTTTGTCTAGCAGCCATAACGTCTTGATGGTCACCGAAAATATTCAGGGAGTTAGCAGCCAAAGCGCGAGCACTTACGTGGAATACTGCTGGTAAAAGCTCACCTGCGACTTTGTACATGTTCGGGATCATCAGCAAGAGACCTTGCGATGCAGTATATGTAGTAGTAAGAGCACCTGCTTGCAAAGATCCGTGAACAGCACCAGCAGCACCAGCTTCGGATTGCATTTCGATAACTTTAACAGTTTGTCCAAATACATTCTTTTTACCTTGTGCGGCCCATTCGTCCACATTTTCAGCCATTGGTGAAGACGGAGTAATCGGATAGATAGCTGCTACATCAGTAAATGCATATGAGACATACGCAGCGGCAGCATTACCATCCATGGTTTTCATTTTTCTTGCCATTTAAACAATCTCCTCTCTCTCTCTCTCTCTCTTTAATCTAAGTGGGAATAATTAAAAAATATAAATCATACAGCTAATTGCCGTATAATTATTCACAATATTAACATCAGCATAGTCAAAACATTGCTATTCATTTTGGGTCAAGATAGCATTAGAAAATTAATATTCTTTCTGCTATAAAGCCAATTATCAGGTCAAAATGGCGTTTTTTCAGTAAATTCGACTGATAACAACGAATAATTATACAAAGTTATTGCTGTGTTAACATTATTACTATACAACGATCCTGCATAAATGTAAATACCACTAGGGCTAGAAAAATTATAACGCAATCCTTACAAAAAAAGGCACACTATTCAAAAAAATTTTGCTATTTTAAAAATTACCTCTTGAATAGTCACACAATACTATGATATAATTTTCACAATAGGTATCATTATGCAAAAATCGAAATTAACTTTTACAATTCGCTAAAAGTAATTAAAACCCTGCTAGGCTTTGTATTTTTTACAAAAATCTAGCAGGGTTTTTTATTATTCTATTACCTGATTGTTGTATTGAAGTGATAACAACTTCGCTTCACTAACTTGCCCTCGGTGGAATAAGCTATAAGCAAATGCTTATTGAAGAGGTGCTTTCATATGAAAGCGAGTTTTTACAGTAATGTAACCAGAAGTAACTTTAACAAAAACTGTCTTCTCAAATATACAACAGAACCTTTTCACCCTACGTCATCCCCAGCCTACCATCATCATCAATTTTGGCAAGTCCCTGAAATGGTAAAAATATTGAACGAGTTTGGCTATAACGTTGACGCAATGAATGGGGATGACAAAACAGCGAAATTGATGAAACAATATGATTTGCTGATTGATAACTGCCCGCAAAACAACTTAGTCTATTGCAACAACCTAAAACAAAAGTGTCACAAAGTATTTTACAGTACAGACGCATGTCCGTCTTGGCACAACAGCCAGCATGAACTAAGAATTAAAGCAGTAAATGCCCGTAAACATGCTCGGATGCAAATGAAAGCCTCACTGCTGCCATTACAAAATGAGCTTGACCACTTTGATGCCATATTTTTAGTGGGCAGCCCGTTTACGCTTTCTACTTTCGCCGGCTATGCTTTTAAGCAAGTCTCCTATATTAAAAACTCTGCTTGTTCTTTTCCTGACTGTGATGTCAGCCGTAAATCCCCCGGCTCATTTCTTTTTTTCGCAACTTATCCTCAAGTGCTAAAAGGACTTGATTTATTATTAGAAGTCTTTGCCAAACTTCCAAACACCTCTTTAGTGATATGCAGCCAGTTTCAATCAGAAAAAGATTTCTGTACTATCTATAATAAAGAGCTCTATCAATGCTCTAATATTTTGCCTGTAGGCTTTGTTGATATTAAAAGCGAACTCTTCAGAAAAGTGCTTCAAGTCTGCAGCTATGTGATTTTACCTTCCTGCTCTGAGGGTATGTCCGGCAGTATTCTTACCGCAATGTCTGCTGGGATTATCCCTATTGTCAGCCGCGAATGCGGAATCAGTGACAACGATGCCTTTATTCTTGAAAATTGTACAATTGACTGCCTCAGGAAGACAATCCAATTATATGCCCAAAAACCACTCGATTGGGTACAGCAGCAAGCTCGCATCACTCAACACATCGCCCGGCACAACTATAGCATTAGCCAATTCACTGAATCCTTTAGATCAGCTTTGCACGCTGTATTAAACCAAACATAATGTTTCTAAAGTAATCTATCTCTATCATTTTTAATCAGGCTCATAAAGTGACTTGTTTCTGCACATACTTTTTTTGAACGTCCATACATTGAATGAAACGTTCTTCTACGCTTTAGTACTACAACTTACCTGGTAGAATAAAAGAGGTGTGTTATGGACTGGTCAGAATTTCTCCGGGATACGTGGCAGACTAGTTTGGTATTTATTAGCTTACTGCTCTTTACCCGTGTCCTCGGCAAAACCCAGGTCGCCCAACTTACTTTTTATGAATATGTAAGCGGTATAACGATCGGTTCAATTGCCGCCTCAATTGCAGCTTCCGAGCCGGAGAGAGTCTGGAGCCACTTTTATGATCTATTGCTTTTTGTTTTGCTAACCTACTTATTATCGCAGATTACCATCAGAAATCGCCCACTCCGCAAACTCATTGATGGGTCACCAACCGTAGTGATCGAAAATGGCCGAATTCTTGAACAAAACATGCGTAATATGCGCTATGACCTTGACGAATTAACGTGCCAGCTGCGAATTAATGGAGTTTTGGACCCGTCAGAAGTACAATACGCGGTAGTCGAGACCACTGGTGACTTGAGTGTCATCAAAAAAAGTGCCTATCAGCCTGCAACCAAAGGCGATGTCGGCGTCCAACAGTCTCCCATTCAGTATCCAGTAGAACTGATCATGGATGGTGAAGTTATGCATGGTAATTTACTGAATCAGCAAATAACTGAAGGTTGGCTAAAAGAACAGCTTCAGGCCCAGGGGTTTCAGGATGCTGCACAAATTACCTATGCTGTCATTGATTCTAAAGGTCAAGTATTTATCAGTCCCAAAATGCAGACAGCTGATAACAGCTAATTATCCTATGACTAAAAAGCAGGAATTTGCCGGATGGCGGCATTCCTGCTTTTTTATTTGGCTGAATTCAGATAAGCCCTTGCTCTCTTAATGCCCCAATCTGTTCATCTGTATAGCCACGTAAATGTACAGCATGAAATGCTGAAATAACCAATTTGGGATTAATCTCCAAAAGCACTTCGTTTTTGATCCCGTATTTTTCCAGCCAAACCAATTTTTCCATAAATATATCCAGCTTGCCTAATCAGCGCGAAAAGATTTCTTGTATCTCGGGAATGTCAAGATCCAAATGCAATGTAAAAAAACTCAAGCGGTTGCATGCGTCCTGCCCCCAGCTTGTACTAACTTTTTTCCCGTTTGTTTCAACAAAGGGTGCCATACTGCGATAAGTATCTCCCACCTTAGGGCGCTCAATCTGAATGACTTCAGCACCAAAGTCAGCCATCATATTCCTTGCATGCGGCATGGCCACAAGGGTTCCGGAAGTTAAAACGTTGATGCCCCTTAGAGGACCAAATTCAGGAATAATAAATTTCTTCTCAGTTTCTCCCATTGCCAATTCCGCCTTTAAAGAATTATTTATTTGTCCAGCTTCTGCTCAAGAGATATCTAGCTAATTTCCTGATAATTCCATTTAAGCAAATTCCAGTTGTGTTAAAAAGCTGTTCCTTCATTAAATTGCAGTAAGAACTGACACAGCAAAAATAAGATCAATCCAATCTTAACGTTAAGATTGGATTGATCTTATTTTTGCAATGATTCAATGGCAAAATTCCAAGCCTTTATTCACTGCAGCAAGGTTCAATGCAAATAACTCGGGGTTCTTCTTGCCAAACATGCTTTGCATTGCGTTCTGAATATTGTTCATATCAATAAGTTTCAAATTCGATATTAAGGCTCCTAGGCAAACCATATTGGCGAGATTATCTTTCCCTAAACTACTGGCAATGCTCCCTGCCGGAATGTTAATAACTGTAATGTCCGGGCGCTCAGTGCTGATGGTAACAATGGAACTGTTTACAACCAAAACACCACCTGGTTTTATTCGCGATACAAACTTTTCATAGGATGGCTGATTGAGTACAATACCGCCGTCAGCGACATCAATAACGGGAGAATGAATTTCATCACTTGAAATAATGACCGAGCAATTGGCTGTACCCCCTCGCATTTCAGGACCATAGGAAGGCATCCAGCAAACCTGATAATGACTGATCATACCAGCATAGGCCATCATTTTCCCAATAAACATAACCCCTTGCCCACCAAATCCTGCAAGTAAAACCTTATCAATCATGATTGCGTCCCTCCTCCGGCAGCTTAAGTTCGCCCATTTGATAAACAGGAAGCATATGCTGCTGCAGCCATTTGATGCTATCAACAGGTGACAATCCCCAGTTTGTTGGACAAGTGGATAAAATGCTGATAAAAGCAAAGCCTAACCCTGCTTGCTGAACCTGGAAGCCCTTTTTGATGGCTTTCTTTGCTGCAAGAATATTTTTAGGCGAATCTACCGATACAGCGGCAACATAGGCTGCCCCTTGCATTGTCGCAATAATTTTGGGTAAATCAATTGGCGAACCAACAACATTGCAGTCACGGCCATAGGGGCTGGTTGTAGTAATCTGCCCGTCTAATGTAGTTGGAGCCATTTGACCGCCAGTCATGCCAAATACCGCATTGTTGACCATGATGGATGTGATTTTTTCCGCTCTGGCGGCAACGTGTATCGCATGTGAAGTACCAATCGCACAAATATCGCCGTCTCCCTGGTAAGTAAACACCAACTTCTCTGGTAAAGCCCGCTTAATTCCTGTAGCTACAGCCTGTGCCCTTCCATGTGCTGCTCCAACAAAATCGCAACTAAAAAAATCCAGTGAGAAACCAGCACAGCCTACCGGAGCAACGCCGATTGTATCTTCAATAATATTCAATTCTGCTAAAACTTCGCCAATCAAACGATGGATAATGCCATGAGTGCATCCAGGACAATAATGGAAGGGCAGTTCGGTTAATCCCTTGGGTCTTGAAAAAACATTCTGCACGATTACTCCTCCTCTGGCGGTGTCAACTGAAAGACTCTGCTAACATATTCCCATATTTCACCTTCCGTAGGCAGCATCCCACCCTGACGGCTATATAAATGGACTGGCATCTTACACTGAACGGCTAACTGCACATCCTCAATCATCTGCCCGGCATTGAGTTCAATAGTGACGATTCCCTTGACTGTATTCAGGCACGGGGCGAAAGCTTTCTCTGGAAATGGCCAAACTGTTATTGGCCGAATTAACCCTAATTTTAAGCCCTGCTGACGCGCGTGCAGAACTACACTCTTGGCAATACGACCGCATGTTCCGTATCCCACCAGCAAATACTCTGCGTCATCCGTATAAAAGCTTTCCCATCGCTGTTCATCTTCTTTTATCTGCATATATTTAGTCTGCCAATAGAGACAATGGGCTTCCCCAATTTCATTGGTCAAAGCATAGCTGGCAATTTTGCGTTTGGATCGTCCACGACATCCATCGGTTTTCCAGTCTTTATCCGGCAGTTCAAGCTGTGGTCGTTCTTTAAATTCAATAGGTTCCATCATTTGACCCAAAAATCCATCAGCAAGAATTAAAACCGGATTTCGATATTGATCAGCCAAATCAAAAGCTTGCATGGTATAGTCATAAAGCTCTTGCCCTTTTGATGGTGCTAATACGATTAAGCGATAATCGCCGTGTCCGCCGCCCTTTGTGCACTGAAAATAATCTGACTGAGCCGGGCCAAGCCCGCCCAAACCAGGTCCGGTGCGATTGACATTAACCACTACGACCGGTAATTCTGCAGCAGCCAAATAGGACAGTCCTTCTTGTTTTAAACTAAAACCAGGACTAGAGGAAGCTGTCATTACCCTTGCTCCTGTTGCCGCGGCTCCATAGCACATATTAATAGAAGCAACTTCATCTTCTCCCTGCAATACAATCCCACCGGCTTTAGGCATATGTTTGGCCAAATATTCCATGATCTCGGTTGATGGGGTTATCGGATAGCCAAAAAAAAGTTTGCACCCGGCACGTATGGCCGCCTCAGCGATTGCTTCATTCCCCTTGATTAATCGTTTATCCATTCAATCAGCCCCTTTGCTACCTGGCTATTTCTAATGCTAAATCCGGACACATAATGCCGCATAACGTACAGCCGGTACATTGTGCTTCATTAGCAACTTCTATGACGTAATAGCCTTTCTGATTGGTCTTCTTACCAACTCTTAACACATGATTCGGACATACTGACAAGCATAATCCACAGCTTTTGCAATACTCAGCAAGAACAACCACCTTTGCCATACCATTGCCTCCTTAGGATTGAGATTTTTGCTCATAAGCCAAACATGCCAAAGCAATAGAATTCAACTTACCTTCTGCTGTTTCAGCCCGGGATGTCATAACAATCGGATGACTCGCTCCCAATACTAAGCCAGCCATTTTCGCACCGCCATAATAAATTAAAGCTTTTCCCAAAATATTTCCTGTTTCAATAGAAGGTACAAGCATCAAATCAACCTTACCCGCAATATGGCTAGCTATATTTTTATGCCGGGCTGCTTCACAGCTAACGGCTACATCCAGTGCAATGGGTCCTTCTACGATGCCTGACGGAAATTCTCCGGCCAGATAGCCTTCAGTAATAGACTTAGCATCCATTGTTGCCGGCATCCTAGTGCTGACCACTTCATTGGCCGCAAGAACAGCAACATGAGGCACTATGCCCATGGCATTCAGTGCCAGCATGGCATTTTTCAGAATATCCTTTTTCTCGGCTAAAGTTGGACTGATATTCATACCACCATCTGTTACAAAAAGCAGGTTGGATTGGTTCTTGATTTCAAAGCAAGCCAAGTGGCTAAGCAGCCGCCCTGTCCGTAAACCAACTTCCTTGTTAAGAACTGCCTTAAGAAAATTACTGCTGTTAATCTGACCTTTCATTAAAATTTGAGCATCGCCATTGCGCACCAAGGCTACAGCCGTTTTGGCCGCTTCATCGCTGTCACTCTCATGGACAATAGCTGCTGCACTGAAGCCGAGCTCATTCATTAGCGATATAATCTGCTGTTTATCACCAACCAAGATAGGCTTAACAATTCCAGCCTCCTGAGCAGTTTTTAGCGCAATCAGCACTTCTTTATCCTGGGCAGCTGCAACACTAATGGTCAGTGGCCCGATGCCTCTAGCTTGGTCCAATACTTGCTGATAATTTTGATACAATCCCATACACCTCGCTTTCTTACTGATAATTCCTTACTTCCTCTTCACCACGGAGTACCCGCAGCGCACCTAAAGCGAGTGACTCCAATTCTTCCTCACCCGGAATCACAAGAATAGGAGCAATAAACTGCACTCGTTTGCTGATCTGCGCGACAATTTTGCCTGAGAAAGCCATTCCGCCAGTTAAAATAATCCGGTCGACCTGCCCCTCTAATACAGTGGCCATTGCACCAATTTCTTTAGCAACCTGGTAACAGAAGGCTTCAAGAGTTTCGGCTGCCAGCTTATTGCCCTGGTCTGCCAGTGCCTCAACTTCCCGCATATCTCTTGTGCCCAAGTAGGCATAAACGCCACCTTGACCATTGATTTTACGTTTTAGTTCCTGATAGGAATACTGACCCGAATAACAGAGTCTGACTAGCTGGCTGGCCGGCAGACCGCCAGAACGATCGGGTGAAAATGGGCCTTCTTCCATCGCATTATTCACATCAATCATTAGACCATTTTTATGAGGTGAAACAGAGATACCTGTTCCCAAATGAACCACAATAAAATGAACCTCTTCGTAACGCCGTCCTAACTGCTGCGCCGCCTTTCGGGCAACAGCCTTCATATTTAAGGCATGGGATAAACTAATTCTTGGCAGCTCCGGCATTCCCGAGAAACGTGCTACAGCTGTCATTTCGTCTACTGATACTGGATCCACAATATACGAAGCGATCTTTAATTTCTCTGCAATATCAAAGGCCATGACTGCTCCAAGATTTGAGGCATGTTCACCCCGCTCAGCTAATTTTAGGTCTGCCACCATTTGAGTATTAATTTGATAAGTACCACCTGACAGAGGTTTTAAGATCCCCCCCCGTCCAACAACTGCCTTCAAACTGTCCAGAGCAACGCCTTCCTCCCGCAAACTAGTAAGGATAAGCTCTAGACGATAATGATATTGGTCAAATATCTGGATAAAATTTTGTAAATCGCTCACAGAATGCTGGATAGTCTTTTTCAATAACTGCGTCTCACCGTTAAAAACAGCAAATTTAGTTGATGTAGCACCTGGATTAATCACTAAAATAAGTTCATTGGCTATTTTTTTGCTCATACAATCCTCTCCTTGCCTTCACCGTTCATCATTTGTTCCCAACAGCGGAACACTGTTCCGTTTTATTTGCTTACTTCATTTTATTCAGCATTCTTTGAACTATTCCTGTCAGCAAAAGAGAGTATTCATGTATACATGTATGAAAGACATTTCATCAAAATGTATGCTATACATGTATGCATTCGCAAAGCCAAAACCTGCACTGCCTTTTGGCAGTGCAGGTTTTGTTAGCGTAACTGACCGGAAATCATTTTAGTTGTCTGAATAATTGCAGCTACCATTTCAGCAAACCGTTCCGACTTTACCCGTGAACTAGGACCAGATAAACTGAGCGCAGCTAAGACATCATTGCCACGGCCAAAAATAGGAGCCGCGAGGCAAGTCAATCCCAATTCTAACTCTTCATCGTCAAGTGCATACCCCTTTTGGCGAATTTCAGCAAGTTCTGTAAGCAGCTTATCCCATTGAACAATGGTTTTTTCGGTATACTTTGGCAATACATGACCGAGAAATTTCTCAATATACTGCTCTGAACTAAAAGCCAATAAACACTTACCCACTGCTGAACAATGACAAGGAGCACTTGAACCAATGGGCGGAGTCAAACTTAGCACTTGCTGGCTTTCAATTTTATCAATAATAATGTGCTTAGGGTAATGCTCTGCACCTTTATCTAACACTGAAATATGTACAACTTCCCGGTATTTCTCAGACAACTCTTTCGCATAGGAATAGGCAATGCTGGTCAGATGAGATTTTTCCCGAATGAGCATCCCTAAAGAATACAGTTTCATCCCCAGCCAATATTTGCCATTATCCGGATTCTGCTGGACAAAGCCCTTATTCTCCAAAGTATTCAGGGTTCGATAAACAGTACTTTTATACATACCTAAGCTGGTACCAATCTGCGTAACCCCCATTTCTTTACCCTCTTGCTGCAAGAGCAATAAAATATCAAGAGCACGATCAATAGAATGGATCAATTCCGATTCTTTGGCCATTAAAATCTCCTCATCAATACATTAGTAAACTATTGGTAACTACTGAGATTCCCCCGTTTTGCTTACTAGAAATCTAATAGAGAACTTCGACTTTGCTTCATGATTTCCTGTTCGTGCAAACAGGCTGAAAAAAACATGCGGGAACAAATTTGTTCCCGCATGAAAATTATACTTTTATTGTTGCAGTAAGCTCTGGCTGCCAAAGGTTCGAACTATGCGCAACTTCGCCGCGAGACTTCTCTCCCACAAAAGCAGCAATGAGATCCAGAGCCGCTTTAGTCGTTCTCGAATCTTTATCAAGCAGCGGGTTAAGTTCAACAAATTCTGCAGAAATAATAGAATCCAGCTCAGCTAATAATTGCAATGCCCGTAGACTATCTTCATAGCTAACACCGCCAGCTACTGGAGTTCCCACACCAGGCATTGCTACTGGATCAATACCGTCAATATCAAAACTTAGATGGATACCATCACACTTTGATAAATATTGAGCCGTTTCAGCAATAACCGTGTCCATCCCTAAACGATTCACGTCATCAACGGTATATAGCTTGATATTGTGACTGGCAATGAGATCAGCTTCACCAGCATCAATATCACGTACACCAATAAAGACAATATTCTCAGGTTTGATTCTAAACTTGCTGCCGCCAGCATTCACCAGCGTCTCATGCCCGAGTCCCATACTGACCGCAAGCGGCATACCGTGGATATTTCCGCTGGGAGTAGTTTCATGAGTATTGATATCGGCATGGGCATCATACCAAATAACACCGGGATTATGATAATGCCGAGTAAGTCCAGCTAGCGTTCCAATAGCGATACTATGATCACCGCCTAAGACCAGCGGGAAACGGCTATTTGCAAGAATATCGGCAACACTTTTAGCAATTTTATCACAAGCTGCTGCAATAGATTTAAGGTTTTTCACCTGGGTTTCACTGGCTTTAAACTGCCCGGTGGTTGTGATAGGAATATTCCCTAAGTCAATAATATCTTCATTTATTGCCCGCAATCGGGCTAATAGACCAACAGAACGCAATGCATCAGGAGCCAAGTTAGTCCCATAACGGGTCTGACCTAACCACATTGGAGCTCCTACGATTGATATAGAATTCCTCATATCACTTTCACCACCTTGAAAAAATATTTTCTATCCAACAAGGTTATATTTTAATGGTTTTGTCCACTGTATGCAATACTTTTCCCTAAAATAATTAATGGGAATCCACGCCGTGGACTCCCATTCACTTTTTGCCAATTCAATTGATAAAAATTTCAAGTTAATTCGTCCTATACCTTAAATTTATCAATTGCTGTTTGAAGCTGCAAAGCCATATTGGCCAAACTTTGACTTGAAGCGGCGATTTCTTCCATAGCCGCAGATTGTTCCTGCGTAGCTGCCGACATGGTTTGAGCTTGTCCAGCAGTCTCTTTACTAATTCTATCAATATCACGAACTGATTCCACAATTTTTTCACTGCCGCCAGCCATTTGCTGAATGGCTGCAGAAATATCTCGAACCTGGCTTGATACTTGATCAATAAGCTGAACAATCTCATTAAAGGCTTTTCCAGCAACAGCCACAGCATCAGTTCCAGCTTTTACTTCCCGGGTACCCTCGCTCATGGCCACAACAGCTTTATCTGTATCGCCCTGAATTTCGCTGATTAAACCGGCAATTTGTTTAGCGGCATCTTGAGACTGCTCAGCTAATTTGCGAACTTCTTCAGCAACAACAGCAAAACCACGCCCTTGCTCACCGGCACGGGCCGCTTCAATGGCTGCGTTTAATGCCAATAGATTGGTTTGCCCTGCAATTCCTGAAATGGTATCAACAATTTGGCCAATTTCGTTAGAGCGTTCCCCAAGCTTTGCAACAACCTCAGCCGAACTGATAACAGTTCTTTCGATGTTATTCATTTGATCGACTGCAGAAATTACTGCTGTTTCACCGCTGCGGGCGGTATTGGCCGCTTGGCCGGAAACACCAGCAACAACGTTTGCATTTGCCGCAATCTGGTGTATTCCTGCCGACATCTGTTCAACAATGGCTGAAGACTCATTAACAGCGCTAACCTGCAGCTCTGTCCCTTGTGAAACATCCGCAATAGTCATTGCGACCTGATTGGTAGCTTGCGCCGACTCACCAGAACTTGCAGTAAGCTGCTGAGACGAAGCAGCCACTTGCTCTCCAAGCAATCTGACATTGCCAATGAGATTATTTAAGTTGCGTACCGTGGCATTTAAAGCTGACCCCATTTGACCAATTTCATCTTGTGCCGTGACAGTTACTTCTTTAGTTAAATCGCCAGCCGCAACCAGATTCAGTGTATGAACAGTATTCCCCAGTCTGCGCGCAATCATTCTTGCCAACAGCCAGCTTAAAATTGTTGAAACTGCCACTGCGAGGATAGTAATTGCAATAATGAGTGATTTTGCCAGTAAAGCATTGCTCTCACCAGTCTGATTTGATTTTTCACTAGCTTGAGCACTATAATCAGCCAGTTCTTTTAAAATCGCTTTGGTATGTTCAAGATGCTTGCTGGCATTTTGTGCAAAGTAACTATACGCTTCCTGCCGTTGTCCGGCTTGCGCCATGCTTAAGGCCTTTTGTCTTTCTAC
The DNA here is from genome assembly GCA_003990955.1 of Sporomusaceae bacterium FL31. Classification (GTDB taxonomy): domain Bacteria; phylum Bacillota; class Negativicutes; order DSM-1736; family Dendrosporobacteraceae; genus BIFV01. Next base: position 59,965 of record BIFV01000017.1, on the reverse strand, counting down.
ACGGTATAATCCAATAGACTGATCTAACTCTGTAATTTTCTCCTGTTCAAAAGGTGATAACTTCGATTTTTTATAATCACCTAATGTACGATTAGTCTCTTCAGCAAGAGTTTTAATATCTTCCATGATTTTTTGTTCTTTGGCTTTATCTGGATTGCCCAAAATAACTTCAAGAATCATTCCATGTACGGCACTAAAATTATGGCGAGTTTCATTAAGCCTTTTGATTGGTATCAGCCGCTCCTGATACATCATAGTCATTTGTTCACTAATTTGATTGGTGTAATAATAGCCGATACCACCTACTACTACTAAAAAGAATGTTGCGATCACTACCGAAACCATTATTTTAACTAAGATTTTTAAATTATTGAACCACTGCAGCATTTCCTCTACTCCCTTTCATCTGTTTCAACATTTATTTTTATTTTTTATAACAAAATGACTTCATAAACAAACAAAAAAAACCAGACATAACGTCTGGTTTTGCTACACTTATGTCAAGCGGCAGCCTGGCAATCATAAACAAATGTTTTTAGACCCATGGCTTTGCGTCCTTATCTTTCGATAAGTTTGCCTATGTAATTTTGCCTATCTATTAACTATTATAGTCAAAAAACATAAAAGATCAAACATTTTTTTACATTTTTCAACAAAATATGCATTTTAAGGATTGTTTATGCTGTATATTTACATGTTAACATTGAACTGCAGCGGTATGAGTGTAGACATTATTTCTTGCTTATCGCTTGCCAGCCAATGAGTCCCACTAGCAACGGATATAGACCAATCCAGCCAGTAAAAGTATAAATCACAATACAGATTACTAAGGAAATCAGCGCACAGCACCGCAGCCAGATATTTTTATAAAAAAGCTTCAGTGAAGCCGCCATAGCTAAAATATACAGGGCAATAAATATTGCACTTGGCCACTGCATTAAAAACCCAATACTGCCCCCAATAAGATAATTAAGCAGCAGTACCAGGACAAATACACCGGCCAGACAAATCAATACCCGCCCAGGAGTCGCATATCTGGAACTAAGCTGATTGAAGTAACCCGGAAAATAGCCATCACGAGCTTGCGAATAAACAAGCCGTGAAAAGCCGGCAATATAGGTATGAACTGTTCCATAGCAAACTGTGAAACCCAGTATTCCGGTTAATAAGCTTGCCAATTCTCCCCACCCTTGACCAATCATGACAGCCAGTGCAGCCTCACTGCCTGTCCCTAAATAGGCACCAGTTCCTATTGTGGCAAAAGCAACCATAAGATATAACACATTAGTCAAGCCAATGGCCGAACCTAAGCTCCGTGGTATATCTTTTGCCGGATTTTTGAACTCCTCAGCAAGATGAACAATCATTTCCCAGCCAACAAAAGCCCAAAATAAGGTGGCCATGGCCTTACCGACTGGTAACCAGCCATACGGGGCAAATGGTTTGAAATAATCAGCCTTAATATGGGGCAAAGCCGCAAGGCTGGCAGCTAACAGTACGATTGTAATGACGAGTATAATCCCGACTTGTACTTGTCCTGACAAGTGAATCCCCCGGTAATTAAAAAATAATGCCAACAATAACATGACAGCGGCAATACTATATATCACTGGTTGAGTTAAGGACAGCAAGGTTCCAATGTAATTTGCACCAATCAAGGCTACAACAGGTCCACCAATAGGGACTGTCCCCAAAAATAGAAATCCGGTAACTGCACCAGCCTTGTCTCCAAAGGCCTGTTTAGTATAAGAGGCTATCCCTCCCGCATCAGGATAGTTCGAGCCTAGTATTCCTAATACAGTTGCTAAAGGTATTGCTAAAAGCCCCATAAGCAGCCAACTGATTAACGAGGCCGGACCGGCGATTTGGGCTGCTGACACTGGCAAGACCAGTACACCGGATCCTAAGACAGCCCCTACCGTCATGGCTGCTCCTTGCAGCCAACCAAGCTCACGACGTAATGCTTCGGATTGAACACTCATTTGACAGCCTCCTACTTATCCCAGCTATGTCATCTTTAAAAAGCTAGAACAAACATTTGCCAACTATCATAACATGGATACCAAGATACGTTAAATTGGATGTTCAGATGAATAGAATCGAAAAATATGATCAGTGCAGAAAATAAAAAAACGTCTTGTTAGACGTTTAGAAATAAACCACATATTTGCCAGTTACTTTTATAATCACAACCGCCAATGACCACCAATATGTATACAAGCGTGCTCAGCCTCCTTAATGACAACTTTATCACCAGCAACAGCAAAGTGCTATCGGTAATATTTACCGGTCACAGGCTTACTGTCACAATTGCAGCAGTTAACATTGCATAAATGAAAAAATTCCCTTATAGTTAAAGAAAAGATTGCGCAATGATTAAGGAGAAGTTTAATGAATCATAAACTGGAATTACTTGAATTACTGGAAAAAATCCCTGCAGAGAAACTTCCCGAGGCGGTTAACGCGATTCGTTCACTACTTGATCCTACCCCAGAAGTATCAACACTAAAAACGCAAGCAGCTCACTCCGATCAGGCCCTCCATGAATTATTAACCGCAATTATTGGGTCTGTCACCAATTCTTTGTATGATTTATCTACCGAAAATGAGCGGGCAGGCGCGAAAATTCTGGCCAACCGTCTAGACTTTTCTCGCATGAAGATTTTAGAATCATGGGATACCTATAGAAAAAAACGTCCAATTGATTAAAAGCCGATCCTACTATAAAGGACCTGCCTGTTTTGACAGGCAGGTCCTTGCATTACAATAGCTTCTTGAACTAAATTATAGATAAGCAGCAGACACACTTACTATAAAAAACGAAAGGATGTCACGATGAAAACACGCAGGCTATATCACGAAAACAGCTATCTGCAGGAGTTTGATGCTGAAGTAGTAGAAATTATTGAATATCCGGAAAATCGCTTTGGGGTTGTGCTAAATCAAACAGCATTTTATCCTGAAAGCGGCGGACAACCGTATGATACAGGAACACTGAACGATATACCCGTTATTGAGGTCCGCCAACAACAGGATACCATCATTCATATGATGGAACAGCGTCCGTCCGACATCCTGGTTACCGGTAAAATTAATTGGTCAAGACGCTTTGACCATATGCAGCAGCATAGCGGTGAGCACATTTTATCCGGAGCCTTTCTAGAACTATTCGGTGTTTATAATATCGGCTTTCATCTAGGTGATTGCTTTACAACGATAGACTTAGCAATCGATGAATTGACTGAGCAGCAAATCCAGCAAGTAGAGCAGCGAGCTAACGAAATGGTTTTCGCTAATCGCCTAGTTCACTGCTCATTTGTCGACAAAGCTCAATTAGCGGATTTGAAACTCAGAAAAGAATTAACCAAAACATATGATACGATCAGAATCGTAAATATGGGTGGATTTGATTGCTGTCCATGCGGCGGTACACATACAGCCTTTACCGGTGAGATCGGGTTAATAAAAATACGCAGTTGGGAACGAATTAAAACAGGTGTACGAATTGAAGTTCTTTGCGGCCATAGAGCATTGGCCGACTACCAGAAAAAAAATAGGATTACCAGCATCTTATCAACTGAACTTTCCGTAAGAGCAGAACATATTCTTACCGCTTTTAACAAACAGAGCGAACGGTTGCATCAATTAACCAAAGAGTTAGCTGATATCAAAAAAGTAATGACCAACCATACTGCGGCTATGCTGTTAAGTCAGGCAGAGCTAACAAACGGATTTAGAATTATCTGCTTTATTGACCAAAATTCAGCTAGCCTGAATCAGCTTGCCAGCATCTTAACAGCCAATTCCAAAACTATCGCTTTACTTGGGGCAAAAAATCCTGAAACCACGAAAAGCAGCTTATTATTTGCCTGCTCTCCTGATATTGAACTTCATATGGGGGGCGAACTGAAAGCAGCTCTGCAAATGGTAGCAGGTAAAGGCGGCGGAAGCGCTCAGCATGCGCAAGGCGGCTTTAGCGGCGAAAGCAGCATTTATTTCGTGCTGGAACAAGCCAAAAGCAGCATTCTTATGAAATTATCAACGGCTCTTGGCTAAAGGCACCCATTGCTTTTCCTGCCAAGCCAAGCTCTTAGAATACATCGCTATTCCATTACTGAATAAATTCAACATAGCCTTTACGGCCATCAATCCTGATCATTTGTCCATCCTTAATTTTTACTGTTGCACCATCTACCCCAACCACAGCAGGAATCCCATATTCTCTGGCCACTACCGCACCATGTGTCATTAGCCCACCAGCTTCGGTCACCAATCCGGCAGCAAGCGGAAACAATGGAGTCCAGCCCGGATCAGTAAAACGAGCGACCAAAATATCACCTTTATTGATTTTTGCATCCGCTAAATTGATGACAACCCGGGCCCGCCCCTCGACCACTCCCACCGATACCGGACTCCCGATAAGAGCATCTGACGGCATATCGGCCGATCGTACCAACCCATTTAAAATCTCGCCCTCACTGGTCATGGCACGCGGTGGTGTAAGCTTGCGGTTTCGCTCATAAGCTTCTTGCCGGACTGCAATCATATCATAATTCACCTGGCGTGTCTCAAGTACGGCAATAAATTCGTCAAGTGTTAACCAGAAAATATCTTCTCGATTTTCAAGAACTTTTTCACCTACTAGCCGTTCAGCTTCCTGCAAAACAGCCTGCTTGATCATATCGAAATGTTGAACAAGGAAAAACTTCGGATGTTCTCGAAGACCAATAACCTTACGGTATACGGCAATAAGCCGGGTCATGATTTTACGCTTTAGAAAGCCCCACCGTGTATAGCGCAATCGCTCAATTAATTGATCAGCTGATTGCTGTGCAGTAAGCTCACCTTGACGAAACTGAGCCCGATGCTCTCCAACCTTACTATTTTCCACATGACTCAAAATAGAACTTACTAATTCACTAGGGGACTCACGCCAGCGGGGACGGGTTATGTCAATTTCTCCAGTTGTTCTCATTCCATATTTTTCAAGAAATCCTTGAATCATTCCTTGAACTTCCTGCCCACCGGCAATTCCATTTAGTCCGGTAATAAACTCTGCATCAATAGCAGTACGCAGATATTCAATCACTTCTGGATAGTTACGAACGCTGTCGGCGACATCGCCAAGCGCTAAGCCCATTTCACTGGTTACATTCCCAAGGGGAGCCTTACTGATACCGCTAAGCTCCTGATCCACATCCTCCAGCCACCAAGCCGCCAATTTATCGATTAAGCGAAAGGTTAGTACACCGGATGCAACATAGGGGCCCAAATTCTTAAAGACAAACGGAAGTAACATGGGCAGAATATCTTGAATTTGTTTGATTCGCTCAATACCGCTTTTGCTGTTGATTTTTTGCCGATTTTCGGCCACTCTTGCAGCCAGTAAATCTTCTAACCGCTCTCGTAATACTGCTTGATTTTGGAAAGTAAGGGTTTTCATTAGCTTCAGGATAAATGCCCCTGTACTTCGCGCCAGGCTAAAGCTGACAGATCCGATTCCTGCTTTTAACGTTGAATCGGTACGATGAATAAACTCCTCCATGGCACGACTAATAAATTCATCAGCATTGCTGATTAACGCAGGTAAAAATTTACGGCCAATCCGATAGCCAAGCGCTTTGGTAACATCAATATACAGGCGGCCGCCTGCTTCAAGTAATAGTTCACTTTCGCTGCGGTGGTTTCCAGCTTTACCAAAGGGCATGAATATTCTTAATACTGAAATCCCAAGCGGCTTCATGGGTTCAGTCATCATCTGGACATGCCCTAAGGAAAACAGCATGTGCAAATGATGATCAGCAATGTGAGGCACTGGATACAGCGTGGTAATGGGTCTGCTTTGAACAATAAATACTGTATCATCAGCCAAACACCATTCAATATCTTGGGGACTGCCAAAATGAGCCGCAATCTTTTCTCCTAATTCCGCCAGGACTAGCGCAACTTGGTCCGGTAAAGCTTGCTTAGTTGCTTTGTCCGCGGCAACAGCCTGCTTGACCACGCCGGCATCACCAAGTCCGTAAATCGCTATTCGTTTATCCGCAATTTTCTTCTTAACCACCATACCTGCACGCACTTGATATAAATCTGCCGATACCTGACCAGAAACCAATGCTTCACCAAGCCCATAACTTGCATCAATGGAAGTAACCTTCCGGTTGCCGCTGACAGGATCAGCGGTAAACATGATGCCAGATAGTTCCGGGAAAATCATCCTTTGAACGACAACAGCTAATAAGACAGCCCGGTGATTAAATCCATTCTGAATGCGGTAAATAATGGCCCGATCAGTAAACAATGAAGCCCAGCATTTACGCATATGAATAATGATGGCTTCTAATCCCTTAATATTGAGAAAAGTATCCTGTTGTCCGGCAAACGATGCCCCCGGTAGATCTTCTGCAGTTGCGCTGGAACGAATGGCATAAGAAAAATGACTGCCTGTTTGTTCCCAGATTTCGCGAACGGCTGCCTGAATACTTAACGGTATTGACAATTCCTCAAGATGGCTTCGAATTAATAAGCCAACCCGGCGGCATTCATCGATATCTTCATGTCCCAATTTTTCTAACTCGCCTAACAGCATATCCAACTGACCACTTGTGGCAATAAAGTCCCGATAAGCAGCTGTGGTTATACAAAAACCCTCCGGCACAAAAATACCCGGTATTTGATAGAGTTCCCCTAAATTCGCTCCCTTCCCGCCCACCTGCTCTAAATGAGCCTGATTGATTGCAGTAAATGGAAGTACATAATGACACATAACGATTTCACTTCCTCTATAGCTTATAACAATATAATTCCAATGAATGCAAAGCCTTTTCCACTCATTGAATAATATAACCAGCTATGAGCCAGAAAACCCGTGCAAACTTATTACCTACCATTTCTTCTCCTGCAGCAGCAAAAAGCCTGCACTGTTTATCAGTGCAGGCTTTTCGTTAATTTTGACCAATAGCTTTTTGAAGTTTTGCTTTATTCACATTGTAATCATACAGTGCCTGAGTATAGTTTGTTTTTGACTGAGTCAGTGCTAATTGTGCATCAATAACATCTAAATTGGTACCCACTCCGGCATAGTATTTGGTCTGAGCAATTTTTAAATCCTCTGTTGCTTTATCAACTGCAACCTGGGTGGCACCAATTCGCGTTTCAGCCTCCTTCATGCTGAGATAAGCTTGGCGAACTTCTAACTCTACACTGTTACGGGTTTGTGTATCTTGTTCCTGAGCTTTGTCTAAAGAACTCTTAGCTTGCTTAACTTTGGCATTGGTAAGCCCCGAGTCAAAGATATTCCAGTTAGCCATCATATTCATGGACCAGTTATTCTTATCACCTGGGAAATCATTGCCGCTCCACCCCTCAGAAGCGCTGAAAGTAACCGTTGGCTTACTATTGCTGTCGGCAATTTTCACACCTTGCTGTGCGGATTCAATACCAAGCTGTGATTGGTGTAATTCTGGACGATTTGCGACAGACTGAGCAATGGCATCCTCAACAGTGATATCGGTTTGCGTATAGGCTAACTCATCTTTTAAAGTGTTCTCGGTATCAAGCGGCATCCCCATCGTATTGTTGAGAGTTGACATAGCCAAATCATAACTATTTTGAGCCTTCGTTAAGGTTTGCTGTGCATTAACCAACTCTACTTCTGAGCGTAACACATCAGATTTAGCTACAACACCAACATCATACTGTGCTTGAACTTTTTTAAGATGTTCAGTCAAATTATTGACCATCTCCTGATTTACATTCACCATATTGCGAGTCTGCAGCACATTATAGTAGGCAGTGGTTGCATCCAGCTTAATCTGCTGCTGAGTTTTAGCAACATTGAGCTCAGAGCTGTCAGCATTAAGTTTTGCCTGATTAATTAAGCCTTCTGTTCTACCACCCGAATAGAGTGTCCAATTTAATTTCAAAGAGGTATTATAGCTGTTGCCGTCAGGCGAAGCAGCACTATCTGGCCCATGAGTACCACCAACTCCGGCTGAAACAGAAGGCAATGTACCGGCTTTTGCCTCACTAATCCCCCACTCAGCTTTTTGCTGATCACTTAACGCCATTTTAATAGCAGAATTATTTTTAAGTGCCGCAGCGATACTGTCATCAAGCGAAATTTCCTGAGCCGCAGCCATAGCACTTGTGCTTTGTAATAAAAACAGGCTGCCGCCAAGCAAAACACCTAAATGCTTTTTCCACAAACGATTTTTCATAACTTTCACCTTTCGATTGACCAGATCGGTCATTATTTATTTAAGAAGGACTCCAATGACTTGCTACAGTTCAGGAACTAATACCAGGTGCACATGCCTCCATATTGCTTCCATCTTCTTGATTAATATCTTCAGAAGCAGGCTTATCTGCTGGTACTTTCTTCAGTCCTTTTGCATCCTTGATCAGCAGTGCTGCTAAAATACCTAGTGCTGAAAGCGCCGCAGTTACCATAAATACATCTTCAAACGCCTGTACTGCAGCCTGTTTAGCAATTAGACTATTTAATATTGAATATGCGGCCAGCTTGGCTTGCTCGAATGGCAGTCCGCTTTGAGCAAAACCGCTCTGTAAAGCGGCCACAGTACTTTGGGCAATATCTGACGAAGTGGTTAGATGCTCAGATAAGCGATTGTGATGAAATATTTGTCGACTATCCAGCAATGTTCCCATAATGGCAATACCAACACTACCGCCGATATTCTTAAATAAATTGAAAACACCTGACCCTACACCAATCTTGTCCTTAGGCAAGGTCGCAAGAGCGCCATTAGAAACGGGTGACATGGTCAAGGCCAGTCCAATTCCCATAAACACCAATCTTATTGCAATCGGAAAGTACGCAGTCTGATCGGTAATGGTATGGAAAGAGTATAGTACCATGGTTAGAATGACCATTCCAACTGTTGCCGGAATTTTTGCGCCTGATTTGTCAGCAATCTTGCCACCCAGGGGCGCCATCAGAATCATTGAACCTACGAGTGGAAACAGAGACATACCAGATCGTATTGGTGTATAGCCCAAGATGTTTCTCATAAAGAAAGGTAGCAAGAACAACCCGCCATACAAAGCCATAAACGAGAGAAAGCCAACAACATTGGATACCGTAAATGTACTATCTTTAAATAAGTTTAGATCAACCAAAGGATGCTTAATATGGCTTTCAATATAGATAAAACCTGCCATGGCTAACGTCATCATAGTAAATAAACCTACGATATAGATCGAAGTCCAGCCTTCTTTTGCTCCCTGGTTCAGCGCAATCAATAAGGTGCTTAGGCTAAGCACCAACAGCCCGCCGCCGAGATAGTCGATTTTGGCAGCGGCATTTAAAGTGCTTTCTTTTAGAACTGTTAGGGCTAGAAATAAGCCAACCACCGAAATGGGAACAATGCTGCTGAACAACACTCGCCAACTTACATACTCGACAATATAGCCGCCGATTGTTGGCCCAAGTGTACTGCCTGCTGCAGCAAAAGCCCCCCACATGCCCAATGCTTGCCCGCGCTCATTTGGCGGAAAAGCATCGGCTACAAGAGCCATGGCATTAGGAAACAACAATCCGGCTCCAATTCCCTGTATAACCCGAAATAGGATAACTGTCGAACTACTCCAGGATAATCCAACCAACATGGTTGCCACCGTAAAAACCATTAAGCCAATGATATACATTTTCTTACGGCCATACTGATCGCCCAGCTTGCCCATAATCGGCAGAGTAGCACCATAAGGAATCATATAGGACAGCATTACCCAAACCACTGAGTCCATGGTAAATCCGAAAGTATTCATAATGTTGGGTAATGCAATATCCACCGAACTACTGACATAACCACTTAAGATTGTGCCAAGTGAAACGGTAAGCAAAACCATATATTTATTGGGTGCTTGATCAAGCGCATGTTCCATGTATTCACCTTATTTCACATGGATGTCGATGATTGCCGACATACCTGGCTTCAATGTGAGTTCGCCAGAATCCACTATTTTAATTTTAACTGCCAGCCGCTGAGTTACTTTGGTAAAGTTACCGGATGTATTATCAGAAGGTAACAAAGCAAACTGCGAACCAGTGGCATTACCAACATCACTGACTTCACCTTTAAACACTTTTTTAGGGTAAGAATCAATTGTAAACTCAACCACTTGCCCCACTTCAATCTTACCAATATGATTTTCTTCAATATTTGCTTCAATCCAAGCTCCAGCCAAATCGGCAATACTAAATAATGGCTGACCAGCTGAGATAATCTCACCTTCTTCGACTGACTTTTTCGCTACTACCCCGGCTACAGGTGATTTGACAGTACTATTATCAAATTGCAGCTGCGCGTTTTTTACTGCCGCAGCGGCTTGGGCAACCTGAGCTTCAGCGATTTGAACATCTTCTTGAGTAGCGCCCTCAGCTGCCAGGCTATATCCTTCAGTAGCCGCATTATATTGTGCTTGAGCTACCTCAAGCGCGGTACGCGCTGTATCACGCTGCTGAGCTGACATGGCACCCTCATTATATAAGGAATCTGTTCGTTCATAATTCTTGCGGGCATTATCTAAATTCGCTGCAGCCTGCTGTACAGTTGCCTGAGACTGAGCTATTTCCTGAGGTCTGCTGCCAGCTTTTATTGAAGCCAGTTTGGCCTGGGCTGCCACCAAATTAGCCTTAGCTTGTTCTAATTGTACTTGGAGCGCCTGACTATCTATCTGAGCAATAACCTGACCGACCTGAACGCTGTCGCCTTCTTTGACCAGTACTTGTTCAAGTTGTCCAGGCACCTTGGAACTTACATTGACAATATCACTTTTTACACGGGCATCTTCAGTACTTACCAGACTGCTTGACCGAATCCACCACCAGCCACCAGCTACACACAGTACGACTGATACTAATCCAGCCAGGGCCATTAGCTTTCTACGATTAGGCTTTTGTTTTGTTTCTTCCACTGTATTCACTCCCTCTAATCAACAAAAACATGTCGGCGAATAATTTCCAACTTGCGTTCCACTTCAATAAACTTAGTTCTGACCTTCTGCTGTAATTCATAGAAATACTCGCCACCCGCGGCTGTTATGGTATAGATGCGCTTGCCTCTGGTACTTGGGTTTTCCCATTGCCCCACAACATAATTTGCTGCTTCCATATCGCGAAGAATCGGATATAAAAAATTGGGATTGGGTAAAATCGTCTGTGCCGTAAGCTGCTTAATTTCTTCAGCAATCTTATTGCCATGAGCAGCGCCGCTTTTTAACGTCTTTAAGATAAAAAAAGCTGTCACTACTTTCATCCAAGTTTTTGATTCCCTTGCTGACGGCGCCATAATAATCCTCCCTGTTCATCAATTACTGTTAACATAATTAATTTTAATAACTTTTGACTGAGTAGTCAAACAGTCTATTTTGTAAAATCTAGAATATTTCAGCAATTAAATCCCTCATCTTTCCAGAGAGTGAAACTTACTGCCAGGTTGATCTAAAAAAGGAGCTTCCGACCCATTCGCGGAAGCTCCTTATGTGAAATCGAGTCAATTATAGAAATAATTACCTGCTCTTATTCGTAGCGTAAAGCGTCAATTGGATCAAGCAGTGCGGCTTTGCGGGCTGGGTATATCCCGAAAAACAAACCGATACCAACCGAAAAAGCAAAAGCAGCAATGATCGAAAGTGGCGATATGACGGTCTTCCAACCTGCAATTAACGAAATAATATATGCGCTGCCTATCCCTAATAGAATGCCAATGCTGCCGCCAACGACGCCAATGACTACCGCCTCAATTAAAAACTGCAGCAAAATGTCCTTATATTTGGCACCAAGTGCTTTACGGATACCAATCTCCCGCGTTCTTTCAGTAACCGACACCAGCATAATATTCATAATACCAATACCGCCAACTAATAAAGAAATTGCAGCAATATTGCCAAGCAGAAGCGTAATGGTTTGCGTCGTTTCAGCTGCGGTATTCATGATACTAACCATATTCCGGACAGTAAAGTCATCGGCTTTATCGCCCGTTATTTTATGACGGGCTCGAAGCAAAGTAGTCAAATCTTCTTGAACTTTATTAATAACATCCGTATTATTGGCCTGAACACTAATCATCTGTACATGTGAAATCCCCATCAGGCGCTCTTGCGCAGTGGTCATTGGAACAATAACAGCATCATCCTGGTCTTGGCCGCCAGCCGACTGTCCTTTGCTTTCTAAAACACCAATGACTTTAAACGGGGCATTATTGATTCTGATGGTTTGACCAACCGCATTGACCTCGCCAAATAGATTGCTTGCAACGGTTGAGCCAATAACAGCAACCCGATTTCGGGTATCAACATCTTGGCTGGTAATAAAACTACCACTTTGGACGCCAGCATTACGGACTTCCTGGTATTCAGGAGTTGTTCCCTGAACAGTCGTCGTCCAGTTTTGATTGCCGGCAACAATTTGATATTGCTTGCTCACACTGGGCGCAACCTGCGTAATTCCTGAGACCTCTTTGGCAATGGCCTGAGCATCTTTGGCTGTCAATGTAATATTTGAACCAGCAGCCTGTCTGGAACCAGAGGAAGATGCAGCACCTGGTGTCACCATAATCAGATTACTCCCTAGACTGGCAATCGAACTTTCTACTTTATCCTGAACTCCCATACCAATCGATATCATGGCAATAACTGCCCCAACGCCAATAATAATTCCCAGCATCGTCAGAATGGAGCGAAGTTTATTAGCAACCAGCGCATTTAGCGCAATCGAAACACTTTCACCAAACACACCCTCACCCCTCTCCTCGCTCATCCCGAACAATTAAACCGTCCCGGACATGAATGACACGTCGAGCATGTTCGGCAATATCCGGCTCATGGGTTACTAAAATAATAGTACGCCCCATCGCATTCAAATGATTAAAGATCTCCATAACCTCAATCCCGGATTTAGTATCCAAATTACCAGTTGGTTCATCAGCCATAATGATAGTCGGATCATTAACCAGTGCTCTTGCAATGGCTACCCGCTGTCGTTGACCACCAGACATTTCGTTCGGTAAATGGTTTAATCGCTGCTCCAAGCCAACCATTGCCAAAGCTTTTGCTGCCCGTTCATTGCGTGCCTGCTTTTCAACACCAGCATAGACAAGCGGTAATGCGACATTCTGATGTGCACTAATTCTTGGCAATAGGTTGAAGTTTTGAAAGACAAAACCAATTCGCTTGTTGCGAGTTACCGCAAGCTCGTCATCGTTCAAAGTAGCTACTTCCTGATTGTCGAGCACATACGATCCACTGGTCGGCCGGTCAAGACAACCTAGAATATTCATTAAAGTCGACTTACCAGACCCGGACGGCCCCATGATTGCAGTAAATTCACCTTCAGCAATGGTTAGACTGACACCAGCCAATGCATGTACGGTCGTATCACCCATCTGATAACTCTTTGTGACTTTATTTAACTCAATCGACACCGTTCATCCCCCCTATTAGCGGCCCATGCCTCTCCCAAGGCCCATGCCTCCGCCGCCTTGCGGAGTAACTGCGGCTTGGGTTTTCGCTACTGCCATAATGACTTGATCACCTTCATTTAGCCCACTTGTAACCTCAACTCGATCATCACCAACCAGACCTGTTGTAATAGGAACATTCTCAGTTTTTCCAGCATTTTTTACTACAACAACATATTGTTGATCTTTATTGGTCTTGATAGCCGCTAAGGGGACTGATAGAGTATTTTTGCTTTCACCGCTATTGATGGATACCCGTGCAGTCATTGTAGGCTTTAATAGACTGTCGGTTGAAGCTACATCAATAAGAACAGAATAATACACAACATTTTGTTGAACATTGGCTTTCTGAGATATATTGGACACAACACCAGTAAAGGTTCTGCCTGGATAAGCATCTACCGTAAAGGTAGCCGTCTGGCCTAAAGAAACTTTACCAATATCAGTTTCATCGACTTGAGTTTCAATTTGCATTTTGGACATATCGGCTACAGTTAAAATAACCATCGGATTGGATATCCCCTGAGCAACTGTCTGACCTGCCGGGATAGGTTTACCAATAACAACCCCATCGATCGGTGCTTTAATCACGGTCTCATTTAACTGAGAAACAGCATCATCATAATTGGCCTGCGCTACTTTATAGTCCATTCTTGAAGCATCAATTTGCTGATCTGAAACTGCCCCAATACTGTTTAGTTTTTGATTTCGTTCATAATTAGCAGCCGCATTGTTGAGGCGCTCCAAAGCCTGGGTAACCAGTGTTTGCAAACGCGTATCATCAAGAATGACTAATACCTGACCCGCTTTAACAGGATCATTTTCCTTTACTCTTACTTCTTCTAATAATCCCGTAATCTTGGAGCTGATATCAACCATATTGACGGGTTTAATAGTGCCTGTTGCCGAAACAACAGAAACAACATCACCCCGTTCAACTTTAACAGTTTGCGGAGCAGCCTGATTTTTATTTTGACCCGCTTGATAAACCAAACCAGCCTTTACTGCTATGGCAATCACAATCACCAACAACAGCCATTTCTTATATTGCAACACTTTCATCCACATGGCCCGCATTCGGCACCTCCATTATTTTTACAATCATTGATTAGATTTACCAGTTAAGAATGCACAGCTACTTAAAGCTGACTTTCAAAGGCTATTTCGGGTAATTTTACATAAGCATCACGATTCGCCTTAATTAGCTCATAATGATTGACGGATTTCTTTTACTTTTGATTGAATTATACGTGACAAACTTTTGATTTTTTTTAGATTTTAATAAAATAAATGAAAAGCACCTGACTAAACATAATCAGGTGCTTTTCATTTATTTCAGTGTGTTATTTGGGCTTATTTAGCGGCAGATTAAGCTGAAATTGCGTACCAACACCAATTTCACTGTCCACCTTAATTTTACCACCATGTTTTTCTACAATCCATTGGGCGATCGACAGCCCTAACCCTGTTCCACCTTGCTCACGCGACCTGGCTTTATCGCCGCGGTAAAACCGATCAAATATTCGCGGCAAGTCTTCAGCGGCAATACCAGTTCCAGTATCTTCTACGATAAGAGTAACTGAGTGAGGCTGTCGACGGCAGCTCAATTTGATGCTTCCATTCGGCGGCGTATATTTAATAGCATTATCTAATAGGATGACAATTAATTGCTGCAATCGCTCTTTATCAGCCAATAACTCAACATGATCACACAGAGAAACTTCTAAGCTGACCCCCTTTAATTCAGCGAGCGGTTTAAACTGTTCAACAATTCCCGAGATAATATCATTGATAATAATGGGGGAAAAGTTCAACTCAAGCTGATTGGCGTCTGCTCTTGCAAGGGTTAACAAGGTTGATACTAACTTACTCATTCGAATACTTTCCCTCACAACATTGGTGATGCGAAAACTTTCTTCTTCAATGGTTCGGCCAGGATGTCTAAGCAGCAACTCAGCATTGCTTTTAATGACCGCCAGTGGTGTCCTTAGCTCATGAGAGGCATCAGCTACAAACTGCTGCTGCTTATCCCAGGCCGATATAATCGGAACTAAAGCCCGTTTGGCTAAATAATAGCCGGCAATGATAATAGCCAGCATACCGATAACCAATCCAGTGACAATCACCTGCACAAAATTTCTGAGCAGTGCCAACTCTGAGTCAACAATACTGACCGCAATAACTTCTTTAATGGCATGATCGCCAAGTTCTGGCCTCATTAACCTGGTTTCGCCACCGCGGTACGGAACGCTGAGAATCCGGTAATAGTGTTCATCAATTTTCTGAGTTTGCATTTTGTTATGTTCACTTTGTGACAGGAATGCAGAAACTTCATTGAATTCTTCATTCGCAAACGGATATAGGTTAATAACACCACCATTTGCATCACGCAAGATGATAAATACCCGCGGATCAAAAAAGGCCCGTGGCCCCATCGTCGGAGCAGGGCGTCCATTAACAATGCGGAAAGACTCGGCCTTCTGCCACATAGCAGCATCCACTTTATCAAAGAGTTGATTCGCTACATAGCCGTAGAGTGTCCCGCCAAAAAGGATAAAAATTAGTAAAAAGACTGCTGAATTAAGCAGAGTCAATTTACGCAAAATTTTGCCAAACATCTTACTTCTCCTTTAGCATGAAACCTGCACCGCGAACAGTTTGAATCAAATTATCCCGCCCATAAGGGAGTAATTTTTTCCGCAGATAATGCACATATAAATCAACGATACCTAGCGTCGTTTCGGACTCAAAACCCCAAATCCGGTCAAAAATTTGTTCGCGTGTTAAAATTTGTTCACTGTTGATAACGAAAAACTCCAATAGCTCATATTCTTTAACAGTTAACTGCAACGCATTTGCATCAACAAAACCGTCCCGAACTTTTGCATTAACCGAAACACCGCCATAACATAAGTCGCCTTCTTTTCCTAAATTACCACGCCGTCTTAATAACGCCTTGACACGGGCCAGTAACTCTGGAACAGCAAACGGCTTAACCAAATAATCATCCGCGCCGGCTTCCAAGCCAGCCACACGATCTTCGATACTATCTTTCGCAGTCAACAGCAAAATGGGCACTGACATTGATTTTGCTCTCAGACCTTTGACAATCTCTAATCCGCTAAGGCCGGGAAGCATAATATCTAGAATTAAGACATCATAGATGTCCTGTTCGGCCAAATATAGCCCCTCATCTCCAGATTCAGTCTGCTCCACTAAGTAATTGTCTTCTTTTAATACGGCGACAACCACTTCCCGTAATGCTTGATCATCCTCGACAACCAAAATTTTCATAGTCTTTTCCCCCGGCTATCATTTTATTCTGTCAATCTGTATGTACCGGACATTTCTCGCCAGTAAGACGATCGATGAAGGTTAGCCGCTCATAATTGATCAGCTCATCAGGAGCCACTTTCTCAATGAGATCATAACAAGTATTACAAATTTTTTTCCCAGCAGCTTGAATCAGTTCTGTTGACAGGCCTAATTCGGCTAACCTGACTTCTCGGTCGACTACTTCAATGGTTTCAACATCCACTGCATCATTTCCTACAACAGCCAGACCAATATTGCTCTTATATTTTTGATCATGTCGGATCAGATAGGGTTTGCTATATTTCCGAGCGGCTTGATAGTACTTGTTCGCATCATTAGTGCTCACATCACCGCTAATAATCATTCGGGCTGTTCTTTTATCCTGCAAGGCCTGAATAATGTCAGGATATATGGCTGTTTCGGCCACCTGTCCCTTGGTCAGGGCTACTAGTACCCTCTCTTTAAATTCCCCCAAATAAGTCGCTTTCTCATCAGGTTTTAATTCTGGTGTTCCATGAATTCCGACAGTGATGGTTTTTTCTAATTCGTTATAATCACTCCAGCCACCGGTTGAAGTACGTGTCTTATCTTTTTCCATGTAGACTCCTTTTCTTAAAGATTATAGAATATAAAACTCCTGTCACAGCAGTATGGCACCCTTAAAAAATCAGTTGCCTTGGTAACCTAAAATTCTATGATATCGTATGCGAACTAAGAAAACCTTAACACAGGTATTTATCCTTAAAATTGTGCTAATCATGCAGGATTACTTCCGTCAAAAACTGAATTAAAGCCCATAAGTTATGAACGCTAAGGAGGAGATGGATTGCAGTTTTCAAACCTTAAGTTTATCCAACATATTGTTTCATTCTCATTTTTATGTACGGGTTTAACAACTGCCTACTTAGGCTTACAATCTTATGGCACACAAGCAGTTCTTTCCAGAATCAGTACTGGAGAACAAATCCCTGCAGCAGAAATCCATGCATTGATGCTAAGTTTAGCAACAATCGAAAGTTTTGCCAATATTATTTTGGTAGCAACAGCAATAAGTATGCTAACATTTCTTTTTTGGCTGTACAAAAGCTATAAAAATTTATCTGTTTTGTGCCAGATTCCTGCCAAGTTCTCACCAGTCTGGGCTGTTGCCTGGTTCTTTGTTCCAATACTAAATTTATATAAGCCCTATCAAGTTATGCTTGAGTTATGGCAGCAAACCTTTGCGCAGGATACCCGCCAGAACTTCGCTGTCAAACATGGCCCGAGAATTATTCAATTATGGTGGCTGACGAATGTCGCCAATCAAATCACCTCCTTGATGACGAATGGCGCGGCTGATCAAGTCAAAACAATTACGAATCAGAGTTTCGCAGAGGTCGCTCACCAGTATCTTCCGCTCATGCAATTCATTACGCTTTCATCACTATTATCCCTCTTGGTAATCGCCGGCTTTATTTTCCTGATTTTTATGATCACTGAGACACAAAAACTAAAGGCTCAACAAACGATTAAATAGACTACAAAAACAACCCCTATGGTAAACCTGATTGGACTTCAGGCTTATCATAGGGGTTCCTTTAATAATGGGCTAATGCCAATCCATGCATCCTGATTATTCGCCTCTAACAAATAGCATTGACGCCTGAAGAGTTGCGTTTTCTTTGTTTTCTGCCACATTTTTCTTCAGTTTCTCTGCCTGCTTAATCGATTCAATGGCTGGACCGGAATATTCCAAGTAAGCATCCGCGTTATTTTTATGCTCCTGCACGATGACAGCCTCCCTATCGTTACTTGAGAGTAGTGTATACAGAAAGCACCTGTTTATACAACAAAGAAATCAGCCACATTCACCGCTTGTACCACGAAGAATTTCAACAGCATGCGGCAATACCGGCATAATCACCTGCAGACATTCCCGTACCCCTTTAGGACTGCCAGGCAAATTAATAATCAGGCTTTTTCCCCTGATGCCAGCCATAGCCCGGCTCAGCATGGCCCGCGGAGTTTTCGCAAAACTTTCACGCCTCATAGCTTCTGGCAACCCTGGTACCTGGCGTTCAATAACCTTTAAAGTAGCCTCTGGAGTAAAATCGCGCGGGGAAAACCCTGTTCCACCTGTAGTCAGCACAAGAGCAGCGCCAACTTGATCAGTCAGCTCGACCATGGTGCTGGCTAATGTTTCAATATCATCTGGTAAGATGCGGTAATCAATCACTTTGCCGCCAATTTCAGCAATCATTCTCTCAATTTCTTGACCACTTAAATCTTCCCGCTCCCCTTTAGCGCCTTTATCACTGGCAGTAATGACTGCAACCGGGATTCCCCGCCAGATAGCAATAGGATCACCGACAGCAATTTTTCCACCCGCCAATACGCGGGCAAAAATCCCTTCTTTCGGCATCACACATTCGCCAACCTGCTGAAAAATTTCACAGTGATGGTGGCACTTTTTGCCAATCTGGGTAACTTCCAACAAAGTTTCCCCTGCCTGCAAATAAGTGCCCACCGGCAAAGAAGCCACATTAAGATTAGCTATTGTCAGATTCTCGGCAAAGTCTCCAGGCGCCAGATCAATGCCGCGTTCTTTGCTCGCCTTACGCATTTTATCAATACTGGTAACACTTAACAAACTAATTTGACGGTGCCATTTCCCTGCATGAGCGTCCCCGTCAATTCCCCAATTTGCTTTTAGATCGGCTTGTTGAATCGGCACCTTTCTGGTGCCTTTGGCTTTGCTGATACATACAGCCGCTATTGTTCCGGACATGGTGCATCTTTCCTTTCAAAGATCCCGCTTGCACCACCCTCTTTGTGGACTAAGCAGATATTAGAAATAATCATGGCCCGGTCTACGGCTTTACACATATCGTAAATGGTTAAGGCAGCAATAGAAACAGCAGTAAGTGCTTCCATTTCTACCCCTGTCGGGCCACTGACTTTAACCGTTGCTTCAATGAGAATTGACTTTTGCTGGCGGTAAAAATTAAGTTCAATACCGCTGACAGCCAGCGGATGACACAACGGAATAAGCTGATGGGTTTGTTTTGCCCCCATAATACCTGCCAGTCGAGCCACCTCTAATACATTTCCCTTGGTAATTTTCGAGTCATATATTTTTTCCACTGTTGTTTCCTTCATAAACACTTGGCCTCGCGCCAGAGCAACGCGGTTGGTTACAGGTTTATCGGTGATGTCAACCATATGGCTTTCACCGCGTTCATTAAAATGAGTAAATTCCGCCATGATATCACTCCCTTTCAAATGACTTATTTTGCGAACGAACAATCAGGATAACGGCATCCGTCTGCACATTTGCGACAAAGACCACCATGACCTAGTGCGGCAATATATTGCCGGGTAATAATTTCACCAGCCAATATTTTGGGTAATACAACATCCAAGACCGTAATTCGGGCATACATCCCACAAGCTGGAATACCCAGTACCGGTTTTCCATCAAGATAAGCAGCCATAAACATAGCTCCAGGCAATACAGGTGTACCATATACAGCCACCTCGGCTCCTGTCTGCCTGATTGCAACCGGTGTGATATCATCAGGATCTACCGACATTCCCCCGGTTACAATGACCAGATCGTACTGCTGCGCTAAGTTAGTAATCGCTTCGGTAACTCGCTCCTGATCATCAGGCAAGAAAACCGTACTGCCAACAACTCCACCAAACAATTTGATTTTTTCGCGAATAACCGCCTCAAATTTATCTTGAATAAGCCCATAATAGACTTCATTGCCAGTGATAATCAAGCCCACTGTTTTTACCCGGAAAGGCAGCACCTGAATGAGTGAACCCGCGCTGCAGATAGTCTCAACCTGATCGATTGTACTCACAGGCAGCAGTAAGGGAATAATTTTGGCACAAGCTATCAGCTGCCCTGCGTTAACCACCACGCCTTCATGAAGTGTGGATAATACCACGCCATCCAAGAGATTCAGTTGAAGCAGTCTGTCAATATCGATCTTTAATAACCCATGCAGGTCTGACTGAATATCGACTTTCCCTTCAGCCGCCTCAGTTAAATTTAAACCACTGCCAGCTGCTAAAGTCGCCAGTTTTGCAGCTGCGTCATTCTCATGTACTTGATCAGCCGTAATTTCAAAAACATAGATATTATTTTTCCCCATACTACGCATGATTGGGATATCCTCTTCACGGATAATATGTCCTTTTTTAAAGGCAACTCCCTTAAACTGCCCTGGAGCAATCCTGGTAAGATCCTGACCGAGAACTGTACCAACAGCTTGACTTACGTCAATTGACTTCACCGTATAATCTCCTCTCTGGTTAAAGCAATAATGCGTTAACTTCTGCCCCTGCCATCAGTGCATCACTGTCAGCAGGGATATCTAGCAGCATATTGGCTGACAGCAAGCCGGCCAACATGCCATTGCGCTGCAGAATGAGTGGTTCAGCCACTAGGCGTCCATAAGAATATTCAGCTTTTGCCCAGATAAACCGGCGTACAGAACCGCTTTTGGCGATCCCTTGCTTTAATGAAACCAGCGTCTTTGTGCGATAGATGTGACCAGCACCAACCATTTTTCTAAGCAGCGGCCGAACCAATACTTCGAACGATACGCCTGCTGCAGCTGGATTGCCAGATAAAGCAATCAACAGTTTACCTTGCCAGCAGCCCGCTAAAATCGGCATACCTGGTTTGATTGCGACCCGGGTAAAAAGTGGTTTTACTCCCAGCCGCTCAAAAAGCTGACCCATAAGATCACAATCACCAACAGAAGCACCGCCTGTTGTTAAGTAGATATCCATATCGCCAGCCTGCTTCAGTTTGCGTTCAATATCATCCAACTGATCGGTAACCTGACCTAACAATACTGGCTCACCACCTGCCTCCAAAACTTTTGCGGCCAGCATATAACTATTGGTATCGCGTATTTTTCCTGGTGTCAATGACTGATTGACCGCGATAACTTCAGTACCTGTTGCTAAAATGGCCACTCTGGGTCGTGCATATACCTTTGGCATATCCTGTCCAAACATGGCTAGAATTCCTAATGCTCCGTCATTTAAGCTGCAACCTGGCTTTAAAATCACCGAGCCACGTTGAAACTCCTCTCCTCGATGACAAATATTTTTATCAGCTTGAATAGCTGTCAAAACAGTGACATGATCACCTTCAAGGTAAGTATCTTCTATCCTGATAACAGCATCAGCACCCACAGGCAGCTTAGCTCCAGTCATAATTCTGGCAGCAGTTCCACTCTCGACACTTCTGCTAGGCAAAACACCGGCAGGCACATAATCGGTAATAGCCAAACGAACTGGCTCACTATCGGCTGCCTTCACATCGGTGTATTTAACGGCAAACCCATCAAGCGGAGAACGGTCAAAAGGTGGAAAATCAGTATCGGCAATGACAGGTTGTGCTAAAATACGCCCATAACACTCAGCTAAGGGCTGATGAATCACCGGCATTATCATTGCTTGGTCAAGAACAAGCTTGCATGCATCTTCTAATGGAACAGCCATCATACTACCTCCTGGTGCTTGTAATCCGTGCAGCTACTAAATCTGCGACTCCTGAAATATCAGCAAGGGAAAAATGAATGATTCCCTGATACAACGTGCTGTCTGCAATGACAGCAATCGTGTTGGGCTTACATCCTAGCGGCTCAATACCGGCACGGTTGACTTCAATCTGAGGTTTAGTTTCCTGCTTAAAGCCTTCAGTTAAAATAATGTCGACATCCTCAAAATACTGCATGAGATCATCGATGCAAGCTGGCTGAACGGTCTGCTTAACCAAGGCTACTTTTGCAGCCGAAGCAATGCAAACAGTATCAGCACCAGCCTCACGGTGCTGCCAGGTATCCGTTTGAGGATAGTCAATCATAAAATCATGTCCATCATGCTTAATGACACCGACTTTATAGCCGCGTCGTTTTAGTTCGCTAATCAGTTTTACAAGAAATGTTGTTTTTCCACTATTGGAATATCCAACAAATGAAATAATTGACGGCATACTCTGCTCCTATGCTGATGTATTATGTTTTCTCACATTGACTTTCACATCATAGAAAGTACTTCCTTTGGCTTTATCTGTTAACCTTTGGGCTGTAAGTGCATTAATCGATCTGCTGCCAGGAGCATGTTTAATCCACCATACGCCTTCAGTAACGACAATACCAGACGGAACTTTTTCGGACAATTTCAGCATGAATTCGACTTCACCGCGTTCATTATACGCCACGACTTGGTCACCATCAGCCAGCCCTTCCTGCTCTGCATCGCTCGGATTCATCATAAACGCCATTTTATTGGTTTTAAACAAATCATCACGTTCATTAAAGGAAGAATTGAGCAAACGTACATCTGGTGAATTGATTAGCCAGTATTTCGCATTGTCACCATACGGAACATTAAATTCGGGGAAGGGCTGCTCTTCATTGTGATTAAAGAGTTCAATCTTCCCGGATCGTGTCTTGTAGGTAGTTTTATAATCAGCCGGAAGCGGCAATTCAACAGCCTTCCCTTGCTGCAAATCACTCAAATTAGTCTGAGCCAGCCAGGCAGATGGCTGAAGCAGTGCTCTATCAATCAATTCCTCAGCGGACTGATAAAAAAACTCATGTTCAATCCCCATAGCCTTGGCCAGCAAACAAAAAACCTCCCAGTTGGATTTCGACTGACCAACCGGCGGAATAGCTGGGTAAGCTCTTTGAACAGCATAATGGCCATAGGAGCGATAGATATCGCTATGCTCTAATGAAGTCGTTGCTGGCAGAACAATATCGGCATATCGAGCACTGTCGGTCATAAATCGTTCATGCACGACCGTAAATAAATCTTCCCGCTCCAAGCCCTGAATGACCATATTTTGATCCGGAGCCACTGAAGCCGGGTTAGAAGCATATACATACAAGCTCATGATAGGCGGATCATTCAAGTAATTTAAAGCATTTCCTAATTGATTGATATTAACAATTCGGGTCAGCTTATCCTGAAAATCTTCTCTGGTAACAAAATTGGCATCAATGGCACTGCCAGTAGAAATCGAAGCCAATAAACCGCCCCCTGCCTTGCTCCAAGCACCAACCAGTGCAGGCAGGCAAGTAATGGTTCTCACTGTCATTGCCCCATTACCATACCGGGATAGACCACTGCCCAGCCGAATAAAAGGTGCATGAGCTGCTGCATAGGCCCTGGCCATCGATTCAATGGCTGTAATGTTGATTCCGGTAATGCCACTCACGATTTCTGGTGTATAGCGAGGCAATATATTTCTTGCAAATTCTTCATAACCTTGGACATACTGCTTGACAAACTGTTCATCAACAAGCTTTTCGCGGGCTATGACATGCATCAAGCCTAAGGCCAATGCACCATCGGTACCAGGTTTTACAATAAAGGTCTGGTCCGCAGCTCTGGCTGTAGGTGTTTCATAAGTATCAATAAGCCAAACTTTGGCTCCGCGTTTTTTAGCAGCATCCACATCATGCATGGCATGGATATTGGTAGCTAACGCATGGAGTCCCCATAAAATCACTAAGTCACTGTGACCAATCTCCTTAGGATCAGGCGCTAAAGTATGGCCCATAACAGCCTCCCAGCCATAGCCTTTGGCGGGTGCACAAAGTGTCCGCTCCAATCGTGATGCGCCCAGGGAGTAAAAGAAAGGATGTCCCGCATTGCGTTGTACCAACCCCATGGTACCTGCGTAAGAATACGGCAAAATAGCTTCTGCACCATAACGGGTAATGAGTTCCGACCACTTGTTTTTTATTGTATCAATAGCCTCATACCAGGAAATCGGCATAAACTGCCCGCTCCCTTTGGGTCCAGAACGAACAAGCGGAGTTAAAATTCGCTGCGAGGAATGTACAGTTCTTTCATATTGAGCCATTTTAGGACAAAGTGTTCCTCGTGTAAAAGGATGTTCCGGATCACCTTTTACCTGTGTTGCCTTTTCGCCCTCCACTTTGACCAGTAGACCACAGGCATCAGGACAGTCGTAGGGACAAACCGAACGTTTCAATGACATGCTGCCCAACCTCCATTTAATAATGATCCTATTATTTAAGCAGTAAGCAGATTTTTTCTTCCTGTTACAATTCAACAAACAGCACAAATAAGCCTGCTTGGCTGGCCTGACTATTCTCAGATTGCGAAAATTGCGTTCGCAAAATCAGCCTCCGCTTTAACGATATTGCAATTCAAAAGTATTGTTCCTTGTACTAGAGAAATGATTCAACACGATGGGAAGGGACTCTAGATAATACAAAGATCCTTATAAAAAACACAGAGTAAAATACTCTGCATGATTTATAAGGATCTCTCGGTATCAGCAATTATTGAACTTTTCTGATCGCCAATACGACTGGAACTGTGATGGCAACTGAGATAATAGCTTCTGGAATACCGTTCATCATGCCGATCCCGGATATCACTTTAAATACAGTATCAGGATTAATGCCACGCGCTGCGGCAAAATCTGCGGCATATAACAGGTAAATCATTCCTAAAACACCAAATGTATTGGTCAGTGATCCTAAAGCAGCTCCCACGCCAATTCCAATCGTCTCTTGCCTGGCGGCGAACAGCTTATAGGAATAAAAGGCCGTTAAGCCAATCAGAACGCGCGGTAAAACTGAAACCAAAGGGTTGATAAAAGCAAATGATAAAACATTGGGTACTGCCATGTTTTGAAAGATGCTAAAAAGACCAAATATCAAGCCAATCAACATCCCAACCAACGGCCCTTCCAGGATAGCGCCAATAATAACGGGAATATGCATAATGGTTGCTTTCGCCATTGGCAAAGGAATAAAACCATAGCCCGTCAGTCCTAATATAATACAGATGGCTGACAACATTCCGACAATGGCCATTTTCCTAACTTTAGATCGTTGTTGCCCATTTCTTTTCAAGTAAATCCCTCCGCTCTTATTCCATAAAGATATAAGTCGAAACTGACTATGCCCTTATTTGAGTTCGGTTTCACACAAGAATACCGACTATACCAGCATTATTGGTTCTACAAAACTATTAAAAATCCTGCTAAGTTGTTGAATGAACGAACTATCTAGTGGCTAAAGCAGCTTTCTGGTCAATTGCCCTAATTTCAGCATGAATTTTTTCACCGATTTGTTTATTGGCTGCGATAATCGACACTCCCCGATCATCTCTAAAGTGAATGACACGGCCACCTGCTTCCTCAAGCAGCAATATAGCAGCTGCAACATCCCATAACTGCAGGTTGAGTTCCCAATATCCATCGAATTTTCCTGCCGCTACGCAGGCCACGTCATACGCTGCAGCACCAAATCTCCTAACCGCTCTGGCTTTTAGCACAATTTCAGCAAAATAATCAACATTATTATCTTGATGGCTGGCAATATCATAAGGAAATCCGGTTGCCAGAACACTGTCACCAAGCTCATTTTTTGCTGACACAGCAATTGCCTGACCATTTAACCATGCGCCATTCCCGCGAATCGCCGTGAATAATTGATCGGTAACAGGCGCATACACGACACCTAAAACAGTTTCCTGTTTATATTGTAAAGCAATGGATACAGCAAAAACCGGTAATCCTTGTGAATAGTTTGTCGTGCCATCCAGCGGATCGACAATCCAGAGATAATCCGAATCCCGTTCCGTACTGCCTGATTCTTCCGCTAGTATGGCATGCTCAGGGAAATAGCGGCATAAAAAATCAAGGATCATTGCTTCAGACCGCTTATCAATTTCAGTCACCAAGTCAATATCCGTGGATTTCTTATTGACAATTAAGTCAGATCTGCCCAGATTAGCTCTTTGCATGGCACCAACTTCTACTGCCAGCTTTTTAACTTTTTCCAGGGTCTCCATTAAATCAATCATTGAACTAACCTCCTTTATGATACCAGTACACTAACAAGCTATTCATCATCCTGCCCAGCCGAGACTCGCAGCAGCCATTGATATTGTTCCCAAGTATCTGAATCATAAAAATCCTGCGGTTCAGACCATTCCAGAGGTATTACCGAGTCAGGATTAGCACGGATGATGCGCCGCCCGCCCTCGTCACCGTCCAGCGCACCTAAATCTTTTCGCCAGCCCGCACCAAATAATACTGGACTGCAGTTTTTCCCTAAGTATTGCGGCACAATGATGGTATTCGCACTGTCATGCAAGAAAAATTGATCAAGCATAGTTTGCACCAATTTCACGGAAATGAAAGGCTGATCGCCCAATAGAAATAAAATTCCATCCAATTGAGGGTCAAGCTGCTGCAGCGCCAAACGAATGGAAGAAGTTTGCCCCTCTGCTCTTGCCGGATTGAATATCCAGCGAATATGATGCTGCGAACAAACCTGAGCCAGTCTTTGCTGCGGTTCACCGATCACAGCAATACAATCGGCCCAGACCAATTGTTTTGCAGTGGTCAGTACATGCGCTAATAACACTTTACCATTGAGCGGCAGCAACAGTTTTTGCTGGCCCATTCGCTGTGATAACCCGGCTGCCAAAATCACTGCCCCCACACGCTTTAACATAAGTCGACCACCTCAAGCGGACGCATTTGCGTACCATAGCCACAAGTCAGCATGCAGCAGCTAATATCGGTACCATTAAGTTGAAGAAAAGCCGCTATTTGGCGGCCAAATCCAACAAAATCAGCCTCAGCACCAGCAAGCAGCAAAAATTTCCGTCCTTGACTGTATTGGAAAATCCCGTGTGGATGGTTTGCTAATACGGCTAAGTCGCTCCAGTTAATTGGATCACCGGCTTGCTTATCTAGTAAGCCAAGCACCAGTGGCAATCGATGTGTTGTCACTAAAGAAAGCCTCTGTCCTATAGCTTGCAAGTTCAATACCCCAATCGTAACTTGAGTTGATTGAGGCACAACCGGCTCATGGCTGGCCGGTGCTTTAATAAGACAGCCAGCAGCGCCATCTGCTTCGACCAATACATAAGCTGAATGTTGAAGATCAGTCAACTGATCCAGCCATTCCGGCAGAATACCAATCACCTTATTGTCTTTCTGCTCGCAAAACCAAGCGGCAATATTGCGTTTAATCAACTCACGTTCAACAGCACGATGTCCTTGCTCAAAACTGGCCGCAAAGACAGGGTTATACTGTCGTACCTGGTTCACAAACATTTTTGTTGTTGACGTGACCAGGACTGGTAGGTTCCGCTGCTCGGCGCACTTGGCAAGCGACATAAGCACCGATGTTTTTCCGCCTGCTCCAGTACAGGCCACAACACCTGGCTGAGTTAGATCGATCCCATCCCATAAGTCCATTTTGTCACCTCAACACTCATCCCAAATCACAACTTAAATGACTTGAATAAATACATCCATAATGCCACCACAAACCATTCCTTCTTCAGCAGCAACATCATTAAGCATACTGACTTGAACGGTTATGCATTGTTTTTCATGAATGGCCTGCAAAGCCTTTAGTCGAACCTCAGCCTCAGCACAGCCCCCGCCTATTGTGCCAAACATCCGCCCATCCGGATAGATCAGCATTTTACTGCCCGCTTTGCGGGGAGTCGAACCGCGTGTCTGAATAATAGTCACAAGAGCTGCCGGCATGCCATGTTCACGAGCACAAGCAATTTCATCCAACAACTTAATCTCCATTCTTTGACCTCCGCTTATGACTTAAAGGAAGATAACTGCCACCCCGCTCCACAGCAATCATTTCGGCAACAATACTGATGGCAATCTCAGCAGGGCTCTGAGCGCCAATATCAACCCCGATCGGCGCGTGTAATTGATTCAACGCTTCAGGAGCAACGCCTTCTTCAGTCAGCATCGCCAAAATGGATTTCACCCGCCGTTGGCTGCCAATCATACCAAGATAGCGAGCCCGCTGCTGAAGTGCAACCCGCAAACAATCCAGGTCATAACGATGGCCGCGCGTAACAATAATAATGGCCGAAAAATCGGCAAAGCAGCCCTCTTGCATAAACCGATCAAAGTTTTGACAAATAATCTGAGAGGCTTTCGGAAATCGAACTGCATTGGCAAAATCCGGCCGGTCATCCACGACAGTAACCTGATAATCAACCATAGCCAATAATTCAACCAGAGGCTGACTGATATGGCCGGCCCCCAGCACCAAGACGCGAGAAGCATTAGCCAATTGATCCCAAAAAAGTTTATAGCTCCCGTTATACTCAATTTCAATGATGGTTGGGCTGCTCCACCTGTGTAATTTTAGATACTGAAGTACCTCGGCAGTTAAACCCTCATCAACAATTTGACCCACTGATCCGGAATATTGAGAAACAACCAACATTTGGCCACTAACTTCCCGGTGTGTGACCGGTGTTGAGATTAACGTAATAATATCCGCCCCGCGTCCTTGTTGAGCAAGTTGGCGCAATGCTCCGAAAGCATCCATATTAATACCCCATTTTATTAAAATGCAGGACTGCCTCCAAAACTCCGCCAGCGACAGCCCGTGCTTTATCCGATATTGTAAAACAATGTTCTTTGCAGCAGCGAGGATCAACATCCCCAATCTTCATGCCAGGCTGAACATAGATCCCATCCTGAATTAAACCTCTAAGGATTCCAGCAATAGCAGTCTTAGCCTCTATCCCGTTGACATAGCCGACAATATCACCAGCACATACTGTATCGCCAATACTCCGGCAGCTAACAAAAGGCCCTGAAGCTGGTGATTTTAACAAGCGCTCTGATGTATAACCAGCAATTTCTCCAGGAATACCCGTATCAGCAAGCGCACTTCCGTCATAAAAAACTCGCCCCAAATGATGTCCACGCATCGTTTCAACCACTGCATGAACATCCACTTTAGCAGTAAAGCCTGGACCAATCCCAATCACAATGGCAGCATCGCTAAGCCGAGTCCCGATATTGCGTTTAGCAATAATAGCATCAACAATAACTTTCGGCTTAATGATAGGAATGCACTGAGCATGTTCATCCACGACAACAGGGATATATTCTGTAAATAACGCGTTTTGCAGCTGATCCAGTTTAACACGTTTAGCCATGATCCCTTCAACCTTCATTTGTCCGTCAAATACAGCTTGAGCAAAAGCTACACTTCTGCGTACCATAGTTGGACAAGGCAACTCGGTCATCACGATCGGAAAGCCGCTTTGATAGAGACGATGAGCAATGCCTGTGGCGATATCACCGCCACCTTTTATTAAGACTAAATTATTCAACCTGTTTGTCACCTCTGCCACCATGCTCTCTTGATCTTTTCTTTACATCCATAAAGAAAAGACTTGTGAGAAGCCAGTCCCTTGCTTGACCATAGTATAACGCAGTTGCTAAACCTTTACCCAAGGTGTAAACTGCGTATCACTCGTTCACAGTTCATTGCTCCCAGCGTATTTCCATACGCTCCAGGCAAAGTCCTGCTAGCATTAGGGTGCTAAACTTCTCACAAGTCCTAAAAAATTATAGGTACTCTTGTCTAGTCATTGGTTCGACAGCCTGATCGGTTCCATTCAGTAATGCATTTAAAATAATTGCCATAACACTGCCTGCGGTAATCCCACTATGCAGGATAACTTGAGCCCAGCTAGGAAACTTTTGATAAAAACCAGGTACAGCTAAGGGAATTAAACCAACCGCAATACTGATTGCCACAACCATCATATTATGAGTTCCCTCAAACTTTACTTTTGAAAGTGTTTTAATCCCGCTGGCAGTAACCATACCGAACATAGCAATCCCAGCCCCACCCAAAACAGCATTGGGAATAGAGGCTACAATAGCAGCAGCTTTAGGAAATAGACCTAATAC
Source organism: Sporomusaceae bacterium FL31 (assembly GCA_003990955.1). Taxonomy (GTDB): domain Bacteria; phylum Bacillota; class Negativicutes; order DSM-1736; family Dendrosporobacteraceae; genus BIFV01. Next base: position 29,410 of record BIFV01000017.1, on the reverse strand, counting down.
AATCAAAATCATACCAGCAGCAGCTACAACATAACGGCTTTTAACCTTGGTTAACCCTACCAGGCCCACGTTTTGAGCATACGCAGTATAGGGAAATGCATTAAAAATACCACCAAGCATAGTTGAAAACCCGTCAGCACGAAGTCCACGTGTTAAATCTTCTTGATTAATCGGTTTATCAATAATTTCACCTACGGCAATAATATCACCCGTAGTTTCCGTCATGACAACCAGCATCACTAAAGTCATGGCCGCAATGGAAGCAACATCAAAAGTCGGCATACCAAAAGCAAAGGGAGTCGTTACACCAAGCCAAGCGGCTTTTGAGACCTCAGCAAAGTTTGCTAATCCCAGCGGTATTGCAATCAATGTTCCGGCAAGCAAGCCTAATAAAACAGCAATATTACTCATAAAGCCTTTAAAATAGCGATAGAAAAATAACACCATTAATAAAACCATAAAAGCAATTCCAATAAATTGCGGGGAACCAAAATTAGCAGCCGCAGGATTGCCGCCACCTGCCCAGCGTACTGCTACCGGCAGCAGTGAAACACCAATAATCGTGATAATTGATCCTGTAACAACCGGTGGAAAGAAGCGTATGAGGCGGCTAAAGTAAGGACTGACCAGGAAAGTGATCAAGCCTGCAACAATAACCGAGCCATAAATTCCAGTCAAACCATGAGTTTTGCCAATCATAATCATGGGTGTCACTGCAGCAAAGGTGACCCCTTGAATAATCGGGATCTTTACCCCCATCTTCCAAAAACCAAGGGTTTGAATCAATGTTGCAACACCACAGGTAAATAAATCGGCATTAATCAGATAAATAAGCTGATCTTTACTTAAGTTTAAAGCATTAGCAATAATGAGCGGCACTGCTACTGCTCCGGCATACATAGCCAGCACATGTTGCAGGCCATAAGCAAACAATTGTCCTAATGGAAGCATTTCATCAACTGGGTGAATGTGTTTTTTGTTCATTTCCTATCTCCTATTCAGTGATTGTTGTTTCGAATGCCCATATATATTTTTTCTGGAGTGGCTGGCAGACTTTCAATGCTCACCCCGGTTGCTTGATAAATGGCATTGACAATGGCTGGAGGTGGTGTATTGACAACAACCTCGCCAACCGACTTTGCCCCAAAAGGTCCGGTAGGTTCATAACTTTCTTCGAAAGCCACCCGGATTGAGCCAACGTCTTTGCGTGAAGGAATCTTATATTGCATAAACGAATTGGTCTGCAGTGTGCCGCGTTCATCATAACGAACCTCTTCATAGAGCGCCATACCAATCCCCTGGACAATACCACCTTCTACCTGAATCCTAGCCAAATTGGGGTTAATTACGGTACCACAGTCCACAACAGCAACAAAATCAATTAATTCAACCTTACCTGTTTCTTTATCAACCTCAACCTCAGCAAAACCGGCAATGAATGGCGGTGGTGATACCGGACTTCCATAGGTTGCATTGCCGACCAGCTGCTTATTCCCCATACCCAAAACCAATAATTCAGCCAGCTTTTCCAAACTCATGCTTCTTGAGCCATCACTGGTTTGCAGCATGAGTCCATCAAACTCGACATCAACTGGAGCAGTCTCTAAGAATCTTGCGCCTTGCTCAATAATTTGCCGCTTTAGATCCTCAGCAGCTTTTACCACAGCCATGCCTGTCACATAAGTTGTACTTGAGGCATAAGATCCTGGATCATAAGGAGAAACGTCGGTATCAGCCGCATATACAATGATATTTTCCAACTCAGTTTCTAAAATTTCTGCCGCCATTTGAGCTAAAATAGTGTCACTGCCTGTCCCCATATCGGTAGATCCAACTAATAACGTATAATTTCCGTCATCATTTAAGCGGACTTCAGCCGAAGCCGTATCAATGCCGGCTATGCCTGATCCCTGCATGGTGACTGCCATGCCCACTGCCCGAACTTTATTATTGCCCATTTCGCGCCGAGGATATTTGTCGTCCCAGCCAATCAGTTCTTTTCCCTTGGCGATACAGCGATCCAGCGTGGAACTGCCCAGCACTTTATTTTTATAAGTAAGGCAACTTTCTCCCTGCTGAATTAAATTTTTAAGTCTAATTTCAGTTGGGTCCATATTTAGTTTGCCAGCAAGTTGATTCACCGTTGATTCAAGAGCGAAGGTTCCCTGGGTTGCACCATAACCGCGGAAAGCTCCTGCCGGCAGTTTATTGGTATATACGACATCCCCCATAAAACGCACAGCCTTGGTTTTGTTATACAGTGGCAATGTTTTGTCACCAACAACCGAAAAAACTGTTGAAGCATGTTCACCATATGCTCCGGTATCGGATAAGCCTTGAATATCCACCACCCGGATAAAACCATCCCTATCCGCACCCAATCGAACCTTTAATCGCATGGCATGACGGCTGGTAGTTGAGCAAAACGTCTCTTTGCGATCATATACTAAGAGCGCCGGCTTGCCTGTTTTAAGCGTAACGGCTGCCACGAAAGGTTCTACGGCCACCGTTTGCTTGCCGCCAAAGCCTCCGCCAATTCGCGGTTTAATGACCCGGATTTTGCTGGCTGGCATGTTCAGTGACCGGGCAAGTTTGCGGCGTACATGAAAGGGAATTTGCGTTGAGCTAATGAGAACCAGCCGACCGGCGTGATCCATATAACTAAACGCGCGGTAAGTTTCCATCATGGCATGAGCTTGAGCCTGCGTATAATACGTTCCTTCCACCACAACATCACATTGGCTCAGCTCAGCTTCAACATCACCAGCCTCAAGCTTGTAAGAGGAAACAATATTTTGATCTTTATTCATCCCAATATCGAAGTTACAATAGACATCAGCTTCAGGGTGCACAACAGAAGAATGACCAATGGCTTGCTCAAAATCCAGTACTGGTTCAAGTAATTCATAATCAACTTTTATCAGCTTCATGGCCTTGACTGCTGTTTTCTCATCAACCGCAGCTACAATCGCTACTTCATCACCAACATACCGAACAATATTCTCAAGAATTAACCGGTCATAAGGTGAAGGCTCCGGATAAGATTGTCCAGCTAAAGTAAAGCGTACATTGGGAACATCTTTATAGGTAAGAACGCACTCTACACCCTTCAATTTTTCTGCTTTACTGGTATCAATGGACTTAATTTTAGCAAAAGCATGGGGGCTGTGCAGGATTTTGACAACCAAAGCATTTTTGAATGCCAAATCTTCGGTATATACAGGTTTACCTGTCGCTATGTTGATTGCATCAATTTTGGCAATTCCTTTACCGACAATCTTCATGTATTTACCCCCAAATAAGTTTTCACAGCCCTAAGTTGTCCCATATAACCTGTACAGCGGCACAGATTTCCGGTCAAATAATGAATAATTTGTTCCTCCGTGGGGTTAGGAATCTCATTTTTCAATGCCAATACCGTCATAATAAACCCGGGACTGCAAAAACCACATTGTTCAGCACCTTCAGCTGCTAATATTTGCGCAAAAGCTTCTGCTTCTGTTTCTACGCCTTCAATGGTTGTGATATTTTTTCCCGCAACCCGAAATGCCAGTACCGAACACGAAAGAGTCGGCTTGCCATCAATCCAGACACTGCACAAGCCGCAGCAACTAGTGTCACAACCTTTTCTGACACTAGAAAAGCCATGCTTTCTCAGACTATCCGCTAAAAATTCATTGAAATCTACAGTTAGACTTATCTGTTTATTATTAATCGTCACATCTATTTGCACAGCAGCACCTCTTTGATTGCTCGTTTGATCAATACTTTGCACATCGCTTGACGATACTGAGCCGTCCCCCTGGCGTTTGTGCCAAATACCAACTCTTCACAAGCAATGTTAGCAAAAAAATCAACATTTTCACTGTTGACATTCTTCTGCGACAACGCTGTCGAAATATGCCGTGCGATTATTGCTTTTCGCGGTCTGGCTCCGACGGTCACCAGCCAATCCGTTCCGGTTTTAGCAACTGCAACATTAAGAACAGGATAATCACTGGCAGACATTCGCATACTCTGATAGGCCGCTCTACAGTCCACTTTTTTAATCCAAATGTTCATGAGAATATCACGCTCATTTGGCTTATCTAAGAATTCCGCTAAGGATATTCGGCCACCCTTGAATAATTCCACATCTGTTTCAAGGACTAATAGAGCTGTAAGTAAATCAGAAAAACCATATTTAGAATAGACAGAAGCTCCGATGGTCACAACATTTCTAAATTGTATTCCGATTACATGGCTGACAGCTTTAGATAATACCCCATCAGCAAATTGCTGCAGTAGCGGGCTGCACTCAATATCACGAAATGTCGTCATGGCCCCAATTTGAATATAGTCATCGACTTCTTTAATAGTATTAAGTCCTAATTTAGCTAAATCAATCGCTGTCCCAATATTGCGCGAGCCCATCCGTAAAAAAGCACAGCCACCCAGTACACTATTAGTTTTTCTGGCTATTAGTATTCTGTAAGCTTCTTCAATCGTATCCGGCTGAACGAGATCATTAATTATAAGCAACCTTACTTACCTCCTTACGTCAAAAGCCTGATTTTTGCCAAATCCAAAGACAGGCGAAAGCATCTATGATAACTCAGAGATATAATCTCATATTGCGACCTTCAAGACAATGATTCGAAACGTTTCTTTCAAAAACACATTTCCTATTATAATCGCCTCCACCGAACATTTTCAATATATTTATTTACAATCGTTCGGCAAAATTGCCTAAAATTCGATTTCATCCTAAAAATCGGACAAAAAAACGGTCAAGATACTATTAATTCCCAAACAAAACAAAAAAAACCATCTCTTAGACTAGTCTAAGAGATGGTTCCTTCGTTTGTTAATTAGCTTGTAAAAAATCGTGTAATTCTTGTACGGTATTGACGATATAGGTAGGCTCGGCCTCGTTGAGTTCTTCTAAGCTGCCATAGCCGTAAGTAATCGCAATGACATCAATTCCATTATTTTTAGCCCCAATGACATCATGCTTACGATCTCCAACCATGATAATCTTACTTGAGTCAACTTGATCTAATTCAGATAAAGCAAACTCAATAACTTCACCCTTTTCAACCCTTGTACCATCAAGATTACTGCCAATCACTGCCTGAAAGTAATCCTGTAATCCAAAGTGCTCGATGATTTTGATTGAAAAAACAGTTGGCTTCGAAGTAGCAACAATCAATATTTTTCCTTGCCTTTTTAATTGTGCCAGCATGGTTTTGATTCCCGGAAAAACGGCATTTTCATAAAGTCCAACAGTGGCAAAACGTTCCCGATAATATTGTAAAGCCAGTGTTGCCTGCTCATCATCAAGGTGGTAAAATTCCTTAAATGCTTTTAATAAGGGAGGACCAATAAACGGTACTAAATTTTCTAAATTCGGCTCATCAATCCCCAATTTTGCTAGAGCATACTGCACAGACTTAGTAATTCCCGGTTTGGGATCAGTCAATGTACCATCAAGATCAAACAGAATAATATCGTACAAGAAACTGCCTCCTTAGTAAATCCAAAGATTCTTATACTTAGCATTCTAACAGTTCATTTGATTATTGTCTAATCATGTAATTTAAAACATAGGACTATTAATCATTCTATGAAAAATTGACATTTATTGCTATAATGTAACCATTAGTATTCATTACCTAACCATCAATACACAAAGGGAGGAATTTCAATGATCACCTGGAAAGCAGATTACTCAACCGGAATAGCCCAAATTGATGATCAGCATAAAAAGTTGCTTGAAATTGCTGGCAATGCTTTAGCCCTACTAAAAAATGATTTATATGTCGATAAATATGATGAAATTATTGCTATTCTAGAAGAACTTAAGAACTATACCGTATATCACTTTGACTCTGAAGAAGCCTATATGCTGAGTATTGGCTATAAAAAGTTCTTATCTCACAAAGTTGAACATGTCGCTTTTATGGACAAGATTAACAGCATTGATTTAAATGCTATTGATCACAATCAAGATCAATCCATTCTTTCAATCCTTGACTTCGTTGTATCTTGGATTGACGACCACATTCTCAAAAAAGATAAATTAATCGGTATCGACTAACTGCTCTATGAGCAGTTTTTTTTATTGTAAGCATGCTTCTGGAAATATCCTTATTTAACAAAAGAAGATGAGCCCTTTTATGGCTCATCCCCGAATCTTTCTTTATACAAAGGGGTAATATTTACCGTCCTTTGTATAACAAAACGCTAAAAAAATCTTCTTGTTTATCAAGTTAACTTTTTAAACTTTTTCCAAATTTAGTTGCCAGCTATTCTACCTTGCAAATAAATGCTCAAAGTAGTAACTTGCCCATTCACTTCAGTCTTATAACACAGACGAGCATACTTTACGATATAATCCGGAATAAAAGTGACCGACTCACCTTGCATAATACGCTTGGGAGTACTTTCATTTTGCCAGTGCTGGCCATCAGCACTCTGTTGTAAAAACGCTATTGCCGAACTATTCCCAGTATTTACTGTGACATAAGAATAATTAAAGCACAGAATATTCATCGCTTGTGTATGCTCCCACGAATCTGTACTAACTACATTTTCAATTAAATCAATTGTATTTGCTACGCAACAATCCGATTGATTACTCACTTCCATAAAATTCAGTTCAAGACATGGCCACTTCTGAGAATCCCAATACGCTTTACTAGTTAATCCAATAAGATGACTACAGCTTTCATCTGCTGCTTTAAGCAAAATCCCTAAATTAGCGGCTGCTCCGTTATACCAATTTTGAACCAACCAAGTCATATCAAATGAAATACCTGCACTGGTATCATTACTTATTTGGGCACTTGCAACAGGCGAATGATTAATCAGAATAGGCTTGCGGCTGGATATTTCTTTTAGACTATATTTTGATAAAACCTGATATGCATTTAAACCCTGTATAAAACCAGGGTACTCATTGCAGCATATGTAAATATGCAACCTTGCACTAACGATAACTAACCCTGGCGGAAGATCGGACAGGTCAAATTGAAGAAGAGCTCTGGAAGCCTTATTTGCTTGCTGACCAATCAGTAGTTGATCTTTTTTCTTATATAATCTACATGATTTGGAATCACGTTGAATAATCAGTGAAGCATTGAATATTGGCGGCTTTATAAAAATCGTCCCCATACACATTCCTCCCCTAACATTAACATATTCTTACACAATGTTTTTTGTCATAATAATTTAGCTTCAAAAGATGTTCTGAAATTATGTAACAAACAAACGTACTCTAGAATAATGTACATTGTAATGCAATTATGTTAAACAAGAGGAGGGTAACCTGAGTGCCTAATCTAAAAGTTTTACAAGATCAGCCCGAGCAGCTGAAAAGTCAGCTATATGGTTTTGACGGTGCAAATGTTAGACCGCTGTTGACAGACAATACCGGCCGCACTGATATTCGTCCTCTTAGCAGCAGTACAGATAGCGTAGCTATTGATGCTACCAATCTAGACATTCGTGAGCTTTCAAACGCAACGGATAACGTACTTGTCTACGGTAACGATGGTACTACCAACCGAGTGATTTTAACCAACGCTACCGGGCAGACCGATATCCGGCCACTGACTACTGCTGATCAAGTAACAGTGAGTGCTACTGATCTGGATGTTCGTGATCTTACAAACGCAACGGATAACGTACTTGTCTACGGTAACGATGGTACTACCAACCGAGTGATTTTAACCAACGCTACCGGACAGACCGATATCCGGCCACTAACTACTGCCGATCAAGTAACGGTGAGTGCTACTGATCTGGATGTTCGTGATCTTACAAACGCAACGGATAACGTGCTTGTCTACGGTAACGATGGTACTACCAACCGAGTGATTTTAACCAACGCTACCGGGCAGACCGATATCCGGCCACTAACTACTGCCGATCAAGTAACAGTGAGTGCTACTGATCTTGATATTCGTGCCCTTGATTCGGTTACCGATAGCGTCACTGCCATAGTTTCAGTCAGCCACACCGAACCAGCGGCTGATAACGTAACAACCAGCGACACCTATGCTGGTACAGGGCAGGATGTTGCAACCTGGAGAACTTTTTCTTTCTTTATCGAAAATACTTCCGCCACGGCAGTATCAGGAACAGTAAAAATTCAAATTAGTCCCGATAATACCAAATGGGTTGATGATGGTGCTGAATATGTATTAGAGCAAAACGAAACAACCGTTCTGGTAACATCAAAATATTTGCGCTATGCCCGTGTAGCTTATAAATCAACAGTGACCGCTACCCCCGCAGACTTAAGTATATCCTTCCAGGCACAAAGCTAATATTATGATTTTTTCAGGCTTAGTTATCGCCTATTCATGCTATTAAAGACATAAATGCTAAGCCGCTCCTGCTGCTGGATAGCGCTAAGAGCGGCTTAGCATTTATCATTTAAACAAAATCATAACGAATCTCAGCAAAAGTCTGGAACTCTTTTTTCGGTTCACGTGCCGGCTTAACAGCTCGCATCTTAACACCCATTTCAATAACAATATTACGCAGTGTCATAATATCCTCCATGATATCCTCAGCCATTCTGCCGGCATGATCCTCAGTAGAAATTTTTAAAGAAATGATTTCCGGCTGCCAGTCACCAGAGTAACCGTAGCTAGCCCGCCAATAGTAAGGTTGTGAGAAATAATAGAAAGAGTTCATAAAATAAGTTCTAACATGAGTTGGATCTTCAAAAGCATCATCACTTGATCCATAAGGCAATAACAAGAACAATTCAGCATCAGGTTTGGCGATTCGGTACAATTCTTGCATTAAGGGTAAAGGTTTGGCGATATGTTCTAATAGATGGCTTGCATAAAAAGTATCTATGCTATTATCAGGCAGTGGTATAGAATTCTTGTCACAACTATCTAAATTAAATAATAAATCAACCCCTGGTCCTGCCACACAATCAAGATTTATCCATTCAGGTAAGATTGTTAGTCCACATCCAAGATGCAGCTTACTGGACTTAAGCATGTTTAGTTCCTCCCTCAAAATATACCTTCCAACACAACATTAAAAATCAATACAGTTGAAACCTGAAGCCATGAACGACACTACTTTATTTATTATTGTATTCGGACTATTTTTATCCGTGATTATCCTATTTCAACTTCTTCAATATAAAAGATAATATTTTTTGAATTATTCAGTTTTGAAATATTTTTTCTGATCATCAAATGGACATTCTTAAAAATTCACGAAAGCAGTTCCCTGTAAATACGCTCACACATAGTATATTACGTAACAACTCTCAACCATTTGAAGGGGGGATTATTAGTGGACCAAATTGACAACGTCCGTGATTCCGAAAGCTCAAAACGTAAACGTCGCTATAAACACTATCGTAACAGGCATCATAGGCACCAAATTCATTATAACTATGACTATGGTGATGATCATGATCCTAAATGTAATAATGAGCATAAGTGTAATGATGAGCATCATCACCATCATCATCATGATCATTGCGGATGTCTACCTGATCCTTGCTTTTTTGTTGGTCCGACCGGACCTGTCGGCCCGACTGGACTAACAGGAACTACTGGTGCTACTGGCGTTACCGGACCTACTGGACCTACCGGACCTACCGGACCAATTGGCCCGACTGGACTAACAGGAACTACTGGTGCCACCGGTAGTACAGGAGCTACAGGACCTACTGGACCATCGGGTGGACCGCCTGGACCTACTGGACCTACCGGTGCTACTGGTGCTACCGGGGCTACTGGGGCTACTGGTGATCCTGGCGCTACTGGCGCTACCGGCGCTACTGGCGCTACTGGCGCTACTGCTGCTACTGGCGCTACCGGCGCTACCGGTGCTACTGGTGCTACCGGGGCTGGGGCTACTGGTGCTACCGGCGCTACAGGCGCGACTGGTGATCCTGGAGCTACTGGCGCTACTGGCGCTACCGGGGCTGGGGCTACTGGCGCTACCGGCGCTACAGGCGCGACTGGGGCTACTGGTGCTACTGGCGCGACTGGCGCTACCGGGGCTGGAGCTACAGGGGCTACTGGAGCTACAGGGGCTACTGGCGCTACAGGGGCTACTGGGGCTACGGGCGCTGATGGTCTTGTCGGGGCTACTGGAGCTACTGGCGCTACCGGTGTAACTGGTGCGGATGGTCTTGTCGGTGCTACTGGTGCTACCGGGGCCACTGGCGCAACCGGCGCTACCGGTGTAACTGGTGCGGATGGTCTTGTCGGCGCTACTGGGGCTACCGGCGCTACTGGTGCTACTGGAGCTACCGGCGCTACTGCTGCAACTGGGGCTACTGGCGCTACAGGCGATACTGGCGCTACTGGAGCTACCGGCGCTACTGGCGCTACAGGTGCTACAGGTGCTACAGGTGCTACAGGTGCTACAGGTGCTACGGGTGCTACTGGAGCCACCGGGGCTACTGGCGCTACTGGTGTAACTGGTGCGGATGGTCTCGTCGGTGCTACTGGAGCCACCGGGGCTACTGGCGCCACTGGTGTAACTGGTGCGGATGGTCTCGTCGGCGCTACTGGGGCCACAGGGGCTACTGGAGCCACTGGAGCTACCGGCGTAACTGGTGCTGATGGTCTTGTCGGTGCTACTGGGGCTACCGGATCAACTGGCGCTACTGGGGCTACCGGCGCTACTGCTGCAACTGGGGCTACTGGCGCTACAGGCGATACTGGCGCTACTGGAGCTACCGGCGCTACTGGCGCTACAGGTGCTACAGGTGCTACAGGTGCTACAGGTGCTACGGGTGCTACGGGCGCTACGGGCGCTACTGGTACTACAGGTACTACAGGTGCTACAGGCTCTGGAGCAATAATTCCATTTGCCTCAGGAACTCCTGCAGCATTAACGACTGTTCTAGGTGGATTATTAAATACTAGCAGTCTCGTTGGTTTTGGTACTTCAGCAACTGGCGTAACTATGGCTGGTGGAGTCATTGATCTCACCGGTGGTCCTGGTATCTTGCTCAACGAAGCTTTCTCGATACCTCGTGATGGCACGATTACTTCGATTGCGGCATTCTTTAGTACCACGGCAGCATTAACCCTGGTTGGCTCAACAGTTACAATAACCGCCCAATTATTCTCTTCACCAACACCTGATAATACTTTTACAGCCGTTCCAGGTGCCCTTGTAACATTAGCACCTCCACTCACTGGTGTCCTTGCTCTTGGTACAATTAGCAGTGGCATCACAACAGGGCTGGCTATTCCAGTCACTGCAGAAACACGCTTGCTATTGGTATTTAGTGCAACCGTTACTGCCGGACTTGATGTTGCAACTGCAATTGCTGGCTATGCAAGTGCAGGCCTTACCATCGTCTAATAGTAAGAGAGTAGGAACTGGCATCTTTTAGATGTCAGTTTTTCTACTCTCTTACTGTAAATTTTTACTTTTATAAGAAGTACAAATAATGAAAGTGTTCCCAATATCTCCAGTGGAACATAATTATATATTATGAAATAACTTTTGATCACCTGAAAGAAGGAGGCATTGTCTTGGATAAATACGGAAGACCATATTATGGTTTGACTGGTGACTCAGAAAACGTAAAAGATCGCGATAAACACTATCATCAACACCATTATCATAAGAATTATAATTGTCTACCTGATCCTTGCTGCTTTGTAGGCCCACCAGGACCTATCGGACCTACTGGACTTACCGGTACAACTGGTGCAACTGGGGTTACCGGGCCCACTGGTCCCACTGGTCCTACCGGCCCTACTGGTCCTACCGGACTCACTGGTACTACTGGTGCCACTGGTGCCACTGGCGTTACCGGGCCTACCGGACCTACCAGCGCTACCGGCGCTACCGGCGCTACTGGAGCTACCGGTGCTACCGGTGCTACCGGAGCTGGGGCTACTGGGGCTACTGGGGCTACTGGGGCTACTGGTGCTCCTGGGGCTACTGGCGCTACCGGTGCTACCGGCGCTACCGGTGCTGGCACTACCGGCGCTACTGGCGCTACTGGGGCTACCGGCGCTACTGGGGCTACCGGGGTCACTGGGGCTGATGGTCTTGTCGGTGCCACCGGCGCTACTGGTGCCACTGGCGCTACCGGCGCTACTGGGGCTACTGGGGCTACTGGGGCTACTGGGGCTACCGGCGCTACTGGGGCTACCGGGGTCACTGGGGCTGATGGTCTTGTCGGTGCCACCGGCGCTACCGGCTCTACTGGTGCCACTGGCGCTACCGGCGCTACTGGGGCTACTGGTGCTACCGGGGTTACTGGGGCTGATGGTCTTGTCGGTGCCACCGGCGCTACCGGCTCTACTGGTGCCACTGGCGCTACCGGGTCTACCGGTGCTACTGGGGCTGGTGCTACTGGAGCTACTGGAGCTACTGGGGCTACTGGGGCTACTGGGGCAACAGGAGCAACTGGTGTTACAGGCACTACTGGTCCAGCAGTGGCTTTGCAGGGATTGCAAGTACAACTACAAGATGTGGAAGCCGTCTCGGTTGCAGCTGGAGCCCCTATCATTTTTGATACAACAGTGAGCGACCAATCATTAGTAATAACCTATGCTGCTGGCACGGTGACAATTACGCTGCCAGGAGTATACTATATCGATTGGTGGGTATCAGTAGATGGTATCGAAGGCGGAACAGCTATAGTACCGACCTTTGCTATTACTACTTCTGCAGCTGATAATATTCAGGCGTCAAGTCCACTGATAACTGACCAAATGAGTGGAACGGCACTGATCGCAGTTGCTGCTCCACCGGTAACACTACAACTGGTAAATGCTACTGATAGCACGATCGGCTTTGGACTTACTCCAATTAGAGCAAACTTAACGATTATTAATGTAACAGTTTAAAATTGTAGCCCCCGAAAGCTCATGGTATCATGCTTCCTGGGGGCTATAATCATAATAAAATTAACACATTATGTAATTTAAGCATAAGATAAATTAACAATAAGTATTAATGCTGCATGGAGGGATAAAAGTTGGACACATTAGCTCTTCAACTGGAAAGGCTAACAGGTGGTACGGTTGCTCCGGCTGCTAATGTAATATTTGATAATGTAGTAACCAGCATTGGCGCAATAAGCTACAATGCTTTGACCGGAGTAGTGACCATTAATAAACCAGGAAGATATTTTATTAATTGGTGGGTTGCAACGCAATCATCAATTGGAGCAAATAGCGTTGCTTTTTCAATTGTAACATCCCAAGGAGATGATCTTCCCGGAGAATCTCCAATCAAAACCGGTGAAGTTGTCGGCTTCGCCATTATTCAAGTTGATGCAGCACCAATAACATTTAGTCTAGTCAATCAAACGACAAACAATGTCGTTTATTCTTCTGTAGTCACAGTAAAGGCAACACTGGTATTAGGCGAAGTACCAGAAGAAACCGGATTTACTGGAGAAACTGGTAGCACAGGGGCTACAGGGACTACTGGTGATACAGGTGCAGCTGGCACTACGGGTGCAACTGGCGCTACGGGTGCAACTGGCGCTACGGGTGCAACTGGCGCTACGGGTGCCACCGGCGCTACCGGGGCTACTGGCGATACTGGGCCTACTGGCGCTACAGGTGCAACTGGCGCTACTGGGCCTACTGGTGATACAGGTGCAGCTGGCGCTACGGGTGCCACTGGCGCTACTGGACCTACCGGCGATACGGGTGTAGCTGGCGCTACCGGTGTCACCGGCGCTACCGGGGCTACAGGCGCTACTGGGCCTACTGGCGATACGGGTGTAGCTGGCGCTACGGGTGCTACTGGAGCCACCGGGGCTACAGGCGATACTGGGCCTACTGGTGATACAGGTGCAGCTGGCACTACGGGTGCCACCGGCGCTACTGGGCCTACTGGTGATACAGGTGCAGCTGGCACTACGGGTGCCACCGGCGCTACCGGGCCTACTGGTGATACAGGTGCAACTGGCGCTACCGGTGTCACCGGCGCTACCGGGGCTACAGGCGATACTGGGCCTACTGGCGATACGGGTGTAGCTGGCGCTACGGGTGCCACCGGCGCTACCGGAGCTACAGGCGATACTGGGCCTACTGGTGATACGGGCGTAGCTGGTGATACTGGAGCCACCGGCGCTACTGGTGTCACTGGCGATACTGGACCTACCGGCGATACGGGTGTAGCTGGCGCTACTGGAGCCACAGGTACTACCGGGGCTACAGGCGATACTGGGCCTACTGGTGATACAGGTGTAGCTGGCGCTACGGGTGCCACCGGCGCTACGGGTGCCACCGGCGCTACCGGGGCTACTGGCGATACTGGGCCTACTGGTGATACGGGTGTAGCTGGTGATACTGGAGCCACAGGCGCTACTGGTGCTACAGGCGATACGGGACCTACCGGCGATACGGGTGTAGCTGGCGCTACTGGAGCCACAGGTACTACCGGGGCTACTGGCGATACAGGTGTAGCTGGTGATACTGGAGCCACAGGCGCTACTGGTGCCACAGGTACTACTGGTGCTACAGGCGATACCGGACCTACTGGTGATACGGGTGTAGCTGGTGATACTGGAGCCACAGGCGCTACGGGTGCCACCGGCGCTACCGGGGCTACTGGCGATACGGGTGTAGCTGGCGCTACGGGTGCCACAGGTACTACCGGGGCTACAGGCGATACTGGGCCTACTGGCGATACAGGTGTAGCTGGTGATACTGGAGCCACAGGCGCTACTGGTGCCACAGGTACTACTGGTGCTACAGGCGATACCGGACCTACTGGTGATACGGGGCCTACTGGTCCTACCGGTGCTGGGCTAGAAGCATTTGGCTATGTGTATCAACTTGCTACTGGAGCGGATTCAACGGTTCCAGGCGGAGCAGACGTTCTATTCTCGAATAACGGTCCATTAGTTGGAGGCATCACTCATACACCTGCCACAACAACAATTACCGTTCCTACTGCTGGTAACTATTTAATCGACTACAGCATATCAATCACAGCTGGTAATGGTGCCTCAATAGCCATTGCAGTAAACGGAACCGTCGATGCTTCTACTAACATATCAGTACTTGTTACGACAGGTGATGTGGACGGTCAGGCAATATTAACACTAGCTGCCGGTGATGTCATCACACTCCGCAATAACTCGGCAGTTCCTTTTACCACAACCCTAGCTCCTGCTGTAGGTGCTCAGCTTAATCTTGCATTACTTGATTAATAGACTAGAAAAAAATCAACAATTTTAAGGTAGCATATAAAAATGTAGCCCCGGAAGATTATACAAAATGCTTTCCGGGGCTACAAACATAGTTAAAATACTTCTAGTCACAAAAAACCTTCTCGTCGCGTATACTGACAAAGATCAGAGCTTCAAAGGAGGTATTTTTGTGACTGATAAATCTGATGGCTTAGCAACCCCAATAACAATCAGCCTTTGCATGATTGTCAAAAACGAGGAAGCCGTTATTGGCCGCTGCCTGGCTTCAGTTAAAGATATCGTAGATGAAATTATTATTGTGGATACAGGCTCAACAGACCAAACTAAAGAAATTATAAAAAAATATACGGACACAGTTTACGATTTTGAATGGATTCATGACTTTGCTGCCGCTCGTAATTACGCATTCAGTTTAGCAACTCAAGACTATATCCTATGGCTTGATGCTGATGATGTACTTCTCCCTCCTGATAAACTCAAATTCCAGGAATTAAAAGCAACATTATCTGCAGAAGTGGATGCGGTCAGCATGTTCTACAATCTGTCAGTTAATGCACAAGGTATTGTTTCCTCTCGCCTACGTAGAAATCGCCTCGTTAAGCGGGCAAAAAACTTCAAATGGATTGGGGCTGTTCATGAATATGTTGAGGCGTATGGTAATATCGTCAGCAGTGATATTGCCGTTACCCACCAGCCGATTGAACACGATGCCGATCGAAATCTCAAAATATATGAACAGCGATTGATTAAGGGAGAAGTTTTTTCACCGCGTGATTTATACTATTTTGCCAATGAATTAAAAGACCATAGACTTCTAAACCGAGCAATTGAATATTATCAAAAATTCCTAGCCACCAACCAAGGCTGGGTTGAAGATAATATTGGTGCTTGTGGCAAACTAGCTGACTGTTTCCAGGAACTAAATGATCATGAGAATAAGCTTAAATACATTTATCTGTCATTTAACTATGCGACACCCCGCGCTGAGTTTTGCTGCCGGCTTGGTTTCCATCATTTGAATGCCAATCAACTTGATCAAGCAATATTTTGGTATAAAACGGCTACTCAGCTAGATAAGGTAGCAACCTGGGGCTTGGTTAGCAACGATTGCTGGACTTGGCTGCCGCATATTCAACTTTGCGTTTGCTATTCCCGGGCAGGTAACTATGATCTGGCTAATAAACATAACGAATTAGCAGGTCAATTTATTCCTAATGATCCTCGAATCACCCATAACCGCAATTATCTAAAGAGCTTAATCACAAAATAATATGAATACCTAAGCTATTCATATTAATAAAGAAAACCTCCTAAAGTAGTCATTACACTACTTTAGGAGGTTTTCTTATTATGGATTCACTTATTCATAGATTGATATCATATTACTGATTATATACGACTACATTACGACTGGCCGTCGCAATTGATTGCTGTGATTTGATCTACCATAATCCAGACTATTTGGCCTGCTATAAATGGTGGCGATGGCCTGAGTAGTGATAAAACAAGCAAATGCTTATTTCTTTTTGAGGGTGATGTATTGTCTTTATACCCGTACAATTCCCGAAAACTATTTTGGTGTAAATGAATCACAGTTTCTTCAAGAACAATCCCATGAAATACCCCTTGTATACCTTTTGAAGTCTTCCTCTTGCAAGATGCCTTTTCTCCCATGGACGTGACAACGGTTATTGTCGAACCTGCCTCAAATTTACATTCACAGGGAATATCCTTTACTAACAAAATGCTCACCTCTTTTCCACATTGAAACTACAATTATGGAAATTTTATTTTTTGCAAATGACGGTTAAGGCAACGATTTCCTCTATATTAATCCAAACCAGCTGACCGGGATGAAAAGGATAGGATGGACAGGTCAATGACAGCAGTAAATATTCATCTTTCCCTTTCGGAGGGCATTTATGCTCATGTTTGTGCTCACAGCATTCCTTATCTTTATCAGGTTTATGACATTTGTCTTCATGCTTAGGTTCGCAGCATTCTTTCTCTTGATGGGGTTTATGACATTTATCCTCACACTTATCTATTCCGTCTTTATACCATTCTCCACTTTCTTTATCCTTACAATATTTAGTCCACCCAGATCCTTTCTTATCCTCATTAATTGGATACTTCGCCCCTTGAAAGGCGTATTGATCCTCCCCTTCATGCTTTTGCTCATCTTCGAAATAATCACTATCCACAGTAATTGTGAGATGCTTTGCTGTTCTTTCAAAATTCGTGTCTGTATCATCGAGAACTACGCCAGTAAATATACCTTGGCTAGAATGTTTACGTGGTGAACAGGCTGCTGTGGTAAGGATAGTCACAGTTGAGCCAAAATCTAACTTAAAACCACCAGGTTGACATTTTATTGACATAACGATCCAACTCCTAACGTTAAAATTTCATTTCCTACTATATTATTCTATTCATAGTTATGCCAACGTGATAGCAAGCACTTGAAATAAAGTGAACACGCTGCTTTGAAAAACATCTCACCATAACCAAATATTAAGTAACTCTTACATAACAAATTGCATATTATGCAATAGGTAGTAAGCCAAAATACAAAAGGAGTGATCACTTTGGCATTTCCAAAAGGTTTCCCTCAAGGATTTGATTTAGCTGGTTGCATTAATGTAACAATTGTATTAAAAGATTTTCAAGTTCTAACAGGACGCTTCAAAGGCTTCCACGAGCAACGCGCAAATTATTTCCCTACTAACTATGGTGGTATACCCCAATACGATAATAAATGTGATGATAAAGATGAGCATGATAAGTGTGATAAGTGTGAGCATGACAAGGATAAGCACGAGGATAAATGCTGTAAACCTCCTAAAGTAAATATTGATGTAGAAATAGAAGAAGAATGCAAATTTGTATTATTAGAGTTGACCAGACCAGCCGCTGCAGCCAATCTTAGCTCATTTACATGCAATGTAATTGATGGTACTGTTGTCGGAATCTCACTAGTAGTCTCAGGAACAACCTTCCCTGTGGGGTCATGCATTGCGATCAATTGCGAAAACATTCTTTATTATGGTACTTCGCCTACTTTCTGTGACATCCCAATTACTATTGGTGCCGCCGCTGCCGGTGGGCTCACGATTAACTTTAGTTAACCTTATCCGTTTAAAGTCATATAAAAAAAACACCTCCAGGTGATTGATTCTATCACTGGAGGTGTTTTCTACTGTTATCATATCATTCAGTCAAGTCGTGACTGAACATATACTTATTCTTGTTCTTATGCATTTTTAGGATATAAAGCTGCTAACTGTTTTTTTACTTCCGCATTTTCTAAATACTCGTCGTAAGTCATCCGGCGATCAATCAAGCCATTTGGTGTAATTTCAATAATTCTATTGGCAATAGTTTCGATGAACTGATGGTCATGAGATACAAATAGCATGGTCCCAGTAAAACTAATCAAGCCATTATTAATTGAAGTAATGGATTCCAAATCCAAGTGATTGGTTGGCTCATCCAGGATCAGAACATTGGCACCACTCAGCATCATACGTGCAAGCATGCAGCGTACTTTCTCACCACCAGAGAGTACACTGGCTTGCTTTAAGCTTTCCTCACCCGAAAAGAGCATTCTGCCTAGAAACCCGCGAATGAAGCTTTCTTCCTGATCTTTGGAGAACTGTCTCAGCCAATCGACAAGATTGAGCTCAACACCATCAAAATAGTCTGAGTTATCTTTAGGCAGATAAGCTTGGGTAGTTGTTACACCCCATTTATATTCTCCGCTATCAGCTTCCAATTCACCCATTAATATCTTAAACAAAGTTGTTTTTGCTAAGCCATCTGGTCCGACAAAAGCTATTTTGTCCCCTTTAGCTACAGTAAAGCTAACATCTTTTAATACTGCTTCACCGTCAATACTTTTGTTTAAGCCTTCTACAGTTAAGAGTTGTGCACCAGCTTCACGATCAGGCTTGAAAGCAATATACGGATATTTCCGTGAAGATGGCTTTATATCATCAAGAGTTAGTTTCTCCAAGAGTTTTTTTCTGGATGTTGCCTGTTTGGATTTTGAGGCATTAGCACTAAAGCGTTGAATAAAGGTTTGAAGTTCTTTTGCCTTCTCCTCTTTTTTCTTGTTCGCATCTTTGGCTAGCTGCAGCGCCAGTTGGCTGGACTCCAGCCAAAAATCATAGTTACCTACATAAAGCTGAATATTTTCAAAGTCAATATCAGCAATATGAGTACAGACTCGATTCAAGAAATGCCGGTCATGGGAAACCACAATAACCGTGTTCGGAAAATCGTATAAAAAATCTTCCAACCAGTTAATTGATTCGATATCCAGATGATTGGTCGGCTCATCTAGTAACAGAATATCGGGATTGCCAAATAGCGCTTGCGCTAGCAATACCCGTACTTTTTCATTACCACTTAAATCAGCCATTTTTTGGCTGTGCAAGCTTTCTGGAATTCCAAGACCATTTAACATCCGAGCCGCCTCTGGCTCAGCATCCCAACCATTTAACTCGGCAAATTCGCATTCCAATTCCGATACTTTCATACCATCTTCGTCAGAGAAATCGGGTTTTGCATAAAGAGCATCCTTCTCTTCCATGATGGCATATAGACGGGCATGCCCCATAATGACTGTTGTCAATACATCAAATTCATCAAATTCATAATGATTTTGCTTTAAAACAGCCAGGCGTTCACCAGGAGTGATGGCAACATCACCTTTAGTTGGTTCTACCTCACCTGATAATACCTTTAAAAAGGTTGATTTACCGGTTCCATTGGCGCCAATTAGGCCATAGCAATTACCAGGAGTGAATTTTATATTTACATCTTTAAATAATATTCGTTTGCCAAATTGAAGTGTTAAGCCATTAGTACTAATCATTGTTCTTTGTCCCATCTTTCATAAAAAGTTACTTACAAAATATAATTTTAACATAGATGACCAGTTAAGTCTAATATTAACTAGCTAAACTTCCGCAATAACTATAAAATACCTTTATGAGTCTAAAAAGGATTAACTCCTGGTTGTGCCCAAGAGTTAATCCTTTTAGAATACGAAGACCACAGGCAATGAATATCACTGTTCTGACTCGTTAGACATTTGATACCAAGAGTTAGCGCTTAATTTTACTTTGCGGAGTGAATATTCAAGTTTGCTCACTAACTGAAAACAGAAGATAAAGTTTTCCCATTCCTCGGCGGTAAAATCTTGACGATCTTTTTTGTTTAATGCATAACTTAGCATGCTAACTAGCGCTTCCTCGGCTTGTTTCAAATCAAAGATTGATTTTGTAATGCAAGAAACAGGACGCACATTTACCGTCATATTCACACCATCCAATCTGCAAGCTGCTCGTTTTATGTTCGTTTATACAGTAAATTATAGTGCTAAATCGGCGCAGCGTCAATAACTGTCAGTTATTTATATTTTACTGTCAGTCAACAGGATCAATACAATCAGATGCGTAAACTAATCATAGGTGATGTACATGACATTTGGTGAAATACTACGGTTAACTCGTGAAAAAAAGAACCTCAGTCAAGAAGATACAGCAAAAGCCATCGAAAAGAAATATAGAATACGCATGTCGCCGTCTTATTTAAGTATGATTGAAAATGGTACCAGAGAAAATCTGACAGTAAAGTCGCTCAATGCTTTACTGGATTTTTTTAATCTGCCTTTTGAAAGTGCTCTAAGTTTATTTAAAGCTTCAAATAACGAGAATTGTTTATTAGAAGAACCCGTGCGATATGGCGCACAATCAGACAAAGCCCGTGATGAGCATGAATTGGAACATTTACCTGATGAAGCGAAACAACTGCTTAAAGAATTTACCGACTTTCTTATTGAAAAATACAAAAAGACATCGGTATGATCCATATTATCTCAATGCGGGTTCAACAAGTCAGTTCTTAAGAAAAATGCTAATAAAAATAACACAACAATTTTATTGTTGTGTTATTTTTATTAGCATTTACTGTCTATGAAGATTATGCCATAATATTCACTATGAGGTGATTTCTACATGTTAACCACATTAAAAGCGATTCCAGCCAAAGTCTGGCTATTGGTTGCAGCTCATTGCGTTACCGATCTATCCCAAGGCAGCTTACTGGTGGCCTTGCCTTATTTGAAGGCCAAATTTGCATTAAGCTATGCTGAAGTAGGACTCTTAGTTCTTATTCAAAATCTAACATCTTCGGTTAGCCAGCCTATATTTGGCTATTTCAGCGATAAATGCCCACGGCCGTGGTTGATTCCAGTCGGTTGTTTGTTGTCTGGTATCGCGATGCTTGTTTCATTACTTTCTCCCAGCTACTATTTACTCCATATCAGCACAGCTCTATGTGGATTAGGAATAGCTGCTTTTCATCCGGAAGCAGCCAAATTAGCTAATCGTTACAGCGGAGCAGCGAAAGGCAAAGGCGTCAGCCTATTTGTTGTGGGTGGAAACGGCGGCTTTGCTTTGGGCTCGTTATTTATGGCAGTATTACTTTCTAATGATGCCTTACCAAAAGCAATCTATTTAATTCCCTTTATCGCAATCTTTTACCCGCTCTATAAACTGGCTGTGCAGGTTCCAGTATCAGACACTCATGCCAATGCGTCCACCAGTCCGCTGCGTCATAGCTTGACCTGGCCGTTAGCCGCTTTGCTAGGTGTTGTTTTATCGCGGTCAACGATTAGTGCGGGTGTAACAACTTTTTTGCCACTGTATTATATCTCATACTTGCATGGCAGCGAACTTTACGCCAGCTCCCTGCTGACAGTCTTCCTTGCTGCCGGCGCCATCGGCACATTGGGTGGCGGCATCCTAAGCGATCGGTATGGCAGTAAACGCATTATGCTTTGGTCTATTCTGCCAATATCACTGCTGTTATATTTATTCAAAATTACAGCAGGTATTGAAGTCTTTATTATTCTCGCACTTACCAGCGCCTTATTATCTTGTGCCTTTTCCAGTACGCTGGTACTTGCTCAGCAAATGATGCCAGGAAATATTGCCATTGCTTCAGGATTAACGATTGGACTCAGCGTAGGCTTAGGAGCTATGGGGGTTGTTGCGCTGGGGAAGATAGCCGACTTATGGAGTATGCCTGTGGTATTCGATGTTTTAGCGTTTTTACCACTGCTAGGCTTCCTGCTTACGCTCTATGTTACAGAACCGGAAAACAAGCACTCCAATTATGTTACTGCGAAGACGTAATGGATGTATTAAATAAAATATAACGAGGTGTTAACATGAAAAGAATAATGCTCATTACCCTCCTTGTACTTTTAACTTTTAGTTCAGTAAGCTTTGCCGCAGGAAGTGATAATGCATTAACAGCAATTGCACTTTATATCGATACTTCTGGTCATTACATTCCTGGTACCGATCTATTGAACAAAGCGCTTAATGAAGTCATCCGCTTCAAAGTCAATGCTTTATTTCTCGGCAGCGAAGTGCAATCAGGCAACGAAGTACTGCGTGACCTGGGACGCTGCAATGTAACCAGTGCGGCCAATGCAACTCCGGAAGGATTATCAGCCTATGCGGCAAACCGGCATGTTAATTATGTTGTATTGTTTTCCGTACGTCCGCTTGATCTGGCGCTGGATTTAAAAGCCTATTCAGCAAGTTCCAACGAATATATTCTTGATAAGTCAGTCACTCGTCCTGATGGAACTGAGGCATGGTCAACAATCGATACGTTATCCAGTATGGTCGGCACTGAGGTCACTCAAGTTCTCCAGGTTCTCCGTGGCTCATAATCGAAATATTAATCAAAATCCAGCCTGAGCAGGCTGGATTTTTGATTAATACTCTAGCACTTCATTCATATATTTTTATATCCAAGAATTCATTGTTATAAGAATTTAAAAACTTAAAAAATGATAGAAATAATAAAGGAATATTCCTTCGGTTTTATTTTATTGTATGATATGGTTAAAGAGAAAGATTATCATGATCAAAGCTCATGCTTAAATAGTAATTTTCCCCCTGTAATTTGTCGAATTCATTTATTAAATAGAGCGAGGTGGATCCTATGGAAACGCAAACCAAACAAAAAAAGGTCGTGATTATCGGGGCTGGCTTCGGTGGGATAAGGTTGACCCGTACCTTGGCCAAAGCAGATGTCCGAGTTACTCTGATCGATAAACACAATTATCATTTATTTCAACCGCTGTTATATCAAGTGGCAACTGCTGGACTCTCAGTAGATGACATTGCCTATTCTACTAGAGCCATGGTTAAAGATAGAAAGAATGTTATTTTTCGTATGGGCGAAATGACTGATGTCGATTTTGAGAATAAGTCAGTCATCTTAGACAGCGGAACAATACCTTATGACTATCTCGTATTGGCAACTGGTGGAGCTACCAATTACTTTGGCCTGGATTCGGTTGAAAAGCATGGCTTCTCGATGAAAAGCCTAGATGAAGCGGTAACAATTCGCAATCATATTCTATATCAATTTGAATTGGCTGCTTTTGAGAAAGACCTGGATAAACGCCGCGCATTACTTACTTTTGTTGTAGTCGGCGGCGGCCCGACTGGCGTAGAATCAGCGGGTGCATTGTCTGAGCTTATTTATCTGGTTATGAATAAAGAGTACCCGAATCTTAACTTTAAAGAGGTTCGTATTATCTTAGTCGAAGCCTCTGATAAATTATTTGCGGCAATGCCTGAAGAATTGCGTGATGCTGCGGTTGAAACACTGATCCGCAAATATGTTGAGGTGCGACTGTGCGTTCAAGTGATTGACTATGACGGGAAATTTCTTTTTCTTAAAGGCGGAGAAGTGATTCCAACCCATACCGTTATTTGGGCAGCTGGTGTCAAAGCAGCTCCAATTATCCAGAAACTAGCCATTGAGCATGACCAAATTCACCGGGCTATTGTGAATGAGTATCTGCAATTGCCTGATCATCCTGAAGTATTTGTGATCGGTGACTCAGCTCATTTCAAATTTGATGATAAGCCACTGCCAATGGTCGCTCCAGTCGCCATTCAACAAGCTGATATTGCCGGTAAGAATATCATTAATTTAATGAAAGGCAAAGAACTGCTAAAATATGTTTATACCAATGTTGGCAATATGGCAACCATCGGCCGAAACGCTGCCGTTGTTCATATGGGTAAAATCAAGTTAAAAGGGTTCTTCGCCTGGTTTATTTGGTCAGTCGTTCATATCTTAAGATTAATCGATTTCCGCAATCGCTTTGTTGTATTTATGAAGTGGGTTTGGGATTACCTGTTTTACGATCGCCTTGTTCGTATTATTACACGCCAATAAGTATGCAAACGGCATTTGCCCTTAGCTTTAACTACAATAATCTAGCGTAATATAAAAAAACAATCGGATTTTTCCGATTGTTTTTTTACTGCAACTAATCTTCATTAAGGATTCGCGCATGAATGCTCAAAATTTTCTGCCCATAGGTTTTTCCTGGGACAGCCCATTTTCCATTTAAATCAGTCCACGTGATTGATTGTCCAAATTTGTCCGAATTCTTAACTAGTCCATACCGCGGATCAACTAATGGCAGCTTTGGCTCACGTGTTGTTGAATAAGCTAACAAATGCTGGATTTGAGCTCTAATGCCAATTTGAGCATTGGGAAACCAGGCTCCTTTTACACCACCACCTGTGGTTCCTAAACCGCAGTAATTATTCTGCAAAGGCACAACATCGCCGCCATAACGAAAATTCCCGGTTTCATGCAAAGCTTGGGCAAAAGCTACATCAGGCCGAATCCCCTCTAGAAATGCTTCTTCATAAAAATATTCGACTAACTGCTTGGGTGAAACAGTAATCATCGGGAATCTATTTCGCTTCAGTAAATAGTTCAAACATTGCTCTTGGGTAGCTAAAGGCGGTCCCATAATCGAAAGATCAATCATTTGATTGGTTTGCAGAAAGTGGAAATCACTATTTGCCTGCTGGTTAGAAGCTGCAGCTTGTGCTGAAACCGGAGCCCAATATAGGCATATCATTAGTAATAATATTGCTCGAAGAGTGATGCTGTGTCCCATTTTTTCCTCCGTTATAAAAGCTTTCTATACTTAATATAACATTTTTTATTTGTTTAGGAAATATGTTTAACTGACCTCTATCTACAACCTGTTCGATTTTATAAAAAGAAAATTAATCATTGATAAAACCGGGCAGGCATTTTATAATATTATTGAAATTAATTTTCATAATTTTATCAATATTAGAAATAAATTTTTACTGTTATTTTATTAATACTCTGAGGATATTAATAAATAATGTGTACGGTCTGCGACATAACGGTGCCTGACTCATCATCCTGGCTCCGTATTATTTGATATGAGGTGAATTATGAATAAGAAATGCCAAATTGGCTTGATCGGCTTAGCTGTAATGGGTGAAAATCTAGCATTGAATATTGCTAATAATGGTTTTTCAGTTGCTGTCTTTAATCGTACACCAATCAAAACAGAGCAGTTTATCAGCACACATCAAGGATTACCATTAACCGCAGCTTTTTCTTTAACAGAATTAGTCAATCAACTGCAAACACCTCGTAAAATCATCATGATGGTTAAAGCAGGCCAGCCTGTCGATGATTTAATTGAAGCTCTGTTGCCACTGCTGGAACAAAATGATATTCTCATTGACGGCGGCAACTCATATTACGAAGATACGCAACGACGCTTTGCCAGCCTTGCACAGCACGGAATTCGCTTCCTTGGCCTGGGAGTGTCTGGTGGTGAGGAAGGAGCTTTGAAAGGACCAAGCTTGATGCCTGGTGGCAGCCACACCGCCTACACTGAACTAGAGTCATTACTAATCAGCATCGCTGCTCAGGTATCCGAACGTGCTTGCTGCTCTTATGTGGGCCCTGACGGTGCCGGTCATTATGTAAAAATGGTTCACAACGGCATTGAGTATGGTGATATGCAGCTTATTGCCGAATCTTACTTTGTCATGAAACAAGGATTAGCTATCACACCTCATGAACAAAGCCGTATATTTGATACTTGGAATCAAGGGAAATTAAACTCTTATTTAATTGAAATAACAGCTGATATTCTTAGTCGAAAGGATGACAAAACCGGTTCACCCATAGTCGATGTAATTCTCGATTCTGCAGGTCAAAAAGGTACTGGAAAATGGACTGTTCTTAATGCATTGGAATTGGGAGTCGCAGTTCCAACAATAACAGAAGCAGTCTTTGCCCGCTTTCTTTCCGGCCAAAAATCAGAGCGCCTCATTGCAGCCAAATCCTTAGCCCAACCTTTGCATACTTTGTCAAAAGCTGATCTGCAGGATTTCACGGACGCAATTGCCGATGCTTTATATGCGTCTAAAATCTGCTCCTATGCCCAGGGCTTTGCTTTGCTAAACGCTGCCAGCATCCGGTACAATTGGGATTTAAGCTTTGCTGATATTGCGCTGCTATGGCGGGGCGGCTGCATTATTAGAGCGCAGTTCTTAGAAAAAATCAGCGATGCCTTTAGAAGGAATCCCAAACTGCCAAACTTATTGCTTGACTCGTATTTTACAGAAGAATTAAATCAGCTCCAGCAAGGTTGGAGAAAAGTTATTTCAGTCTGCAAACAGATTGGAGTACCCATCCCAGCTTTTAGCGCCTCTCTCGACTATTATGACTCCTATCGCCAGGCCACTCTGCCAGCCAATCTGATTCAAGCCCAGCGCGATTATTTTGGTGCTCACACGTATGAGCGAACTGACATGAGCGGTTGCTTTCATTCCGATTGGGCAACTTTGCCTAAAGTTAATCAGTAACTGATGGCACATTAAAATAAAGGAAAAGGAGCTAAGAATTTTCTTAGCTCCTTTTCCTTTATTTTATCAGTTCTTGTAATTGCCGTTTTAATATTTTCCCTGTAGAGGTTTTAGGCAAGGAATCTACCACAATAAAATCCTTCGGAATTTTATAAGCAGCTAAATTAGCTGAAAGATACTCCCGAATACTTTTGCGATCCAGCTCAATCCCTTCAGCCAGCACAATATATGCCGCTGCTTGCTGACCACGAAGTGAATCAGGTACACCAATGACAGCAGTCTCAACAATCCCTGGATAAGCATATAATAACTCTTCAATTTCCCGCGGATAAATGTTCTCACCATTGGTGATAATCATATCTTTTAACCGGTCAACAATAAAATAATAACCATCAGAATCTTTATAAGCTAAATCACCAGTATGCAGCCAGCCACCTCTTAATGCCTGTAAAGTTTCTGCTGGTAGATTAAAATACCCTTTCATCACACTCGGGCCACGCACAATTAATTCACCAACTTCATCATCAGCCCGCGCTTCGCCATTTTCATCGACAATTTTAACCTCTAAACCAGGCAAAGCTTTTCCTATGGATGAATACTTTGTTCTTTCAGGGGGATTTATTGCAACAACTGGTGATGCCTCCGATAAGCCATACCCTTCAATAAGATTGACTCCATAAGCACGTTCGAATTGCTGAGCAATTTTTACGGGCAAAGATGCACCACCTGAGACAAAAATACGCACACGAGCCAATTCTTTCACTGCTGCAAGCCTGGCTAGAATATTATAAATCGGAGGTACTCCAAATACGACAGTAACTCCTTGCTCTTTAATGACAGCTACAGTCTCTTTAGGAGAGAATGCATCCAGTATGGTAATCGACGCACCACAAAACAATGAATTCAGTATCGAGCAAGTCCAAGCAAAGCAATGATACATCGGCAATACGCAAAGTACATTATCAGATGAATTGATATGTAAAACTTGTTGAAAGGCCTCGGCATTACTGACTAAATTTTTATGTGTTAACACTGCACCTTTTGGATTTCCAGTTGTCCCAGATGTATAGATGATTACACAAGGCTGATTCTCATCAAAATCCTGCAAACCAGGAGCCTGTTCAAAAGTATTCTGGCGTAATGTAGGCTGGAACTCCGTGATAACGAGCTGCTGAAGTTCTTGCTCATATTCATAATGCTGCAAAGCCTCTTCCAATTCTAACTTATCCATAGTAACCAAACGCTGCATTTGTGCATCCTTAACAATAAAGGCAACTTCGCGGGCACTAAGTTGAAAATTAAGAGGAACAACAACAGCTCCAAGGCTAGCGATTGCCATATAGCTGCATACATATTCCACAGAGTTCCGGGAAAATAACCCGACATTTTCGCCGCGTCTGATACCAATATCATGGAAATAATTACGAAATGCAGTAACTTCTGTTTGAAACTTTTTATAAGTTATTGGCTTAGCGCCCTTAAAAACAATGCTGTTCGATTGACCTTGATTAATGAGATTATGTACAAGCATTCATTCACTTCCCCTCTTAAGCTGCTGATATCCACACCTATATTCGCAATTTTATCGCTAATTATCAGAATTGTCTACGATATTTAGCTGATAAACCTTATTTACATATCAATTATTTTACGTTATCACTGCACTAAATATCCTGCAATCTGATGTGTATAAAATAAATATCCCCATGAATGAAAGTATTCATAGGGATCTATCTATCATATTGATTAAATTTAAAATTGGAGGCGGCACCTAGACTCGAACTAGGGGTAGAGATTTTGCAGACCTCGGCCTTACCACTTGGCTATGCCGCCGTTTTTAAAAATATTGGTGGAGGGAGCTGGATTCGAACCAGCGAAGGCAAAGCCGGCAGATTTACAGTCTGCTCCCTTTAGCCACTCGGGAACCCCTCCAATTGTTATGGCGGAGTGGCAGGGATTTGAACCCTGGCGAGCCTCACGACCCCTAACGATTTAGCAAACCGTCCTCTTCAGCCACTTGAGTACCACTCCATGATGATTATTAATTTTATATGGCAGGGGCAGTAGGACTTGAACCCACAACCAACGGTTTTGGAGACCGCTACTCTACCAATTGAGCTATACCCCTAGAAACAAACTTATTGGGGTGACTGAAGGGGTTCGAACCCTCGAATAACGGAGCCACAATCCGCCGTGTTAACCGCTTCACCACAGCCACCATATTGAACCTTTAGATTAAAAATGCCAAGCGAGATTAGTAACCTCGTCTGGCACTTCTCTAACCAGCAACTTTCTATCCTCCCAGGCCGTTTCCAGCCAAGTACTTTCGACGTATAAGGGCTTAACTACTGTGTTCGGTATGGGAACAGGTGGAACCCCTCAGCTATCGCCACTGGATATTAATCAGGTGAATATCCTTTACAGGTACATTCCCTGAAAACTTCACAGAAGATAATTTGCATTTTAGTTTTATCATTCGATC